>JBMTTG010000005.1:0-31845 GCA_049449095.1 Phycisphaerales bacterium
ATCGAGTCGATGCGGGCCAACCTCGAATTCGCGGGCGGCGATCGCGACGCGGCGATCGCACGGCTCGCCGCGGTGCTGGCCGAGCATCCTCGGCGCGAAGGCCTCCAGCGCCGGCTCGGCGAGATGCGTCTCGCACACGGGCGCCTCGAGGAGGCCGAGGCGGACTTCACCACCGCGATCGCCGCCGATCCGGAGGATGCCGCGTCGATCCTCGGCCTTGCCCACTGCCGACTCGCCCAAGGCGATGTCGAAGGCGCGATCGATCAGGGTCTGCTTGCCGCGAGCCTCGCGTTCGCGAACCCGCGGGTGCACTGGCTGCTCGGCCGCGCGCATGCGATGAAGGGGGATCACGCGAGCGCCATCGAAGCGCTCTCGGTGTGCGTCGCCCAAGCGCCCGGATGGGCCGAGCCGCGCGATCTGCTGGCGAAGTGCCGCGCGGCCGGCGGCTTCTCCGCCGAACCTTGAGCGCCCTCAGTGCTCCGGCGACGCCTCGATGGCGACCGCGGCGCCGGCGTCCTCGGGCTCGCGCACCGAGTCGACGAGACGCTTCACCGATGCCGACGGCGGCTTCGAGATCGGCGTCAGCAGCAGCGTCGTCGCGAAGTTGATCGCGGCGCCGATCACGCCGATCCCCTGCGGATTGATGCCGTTCTCGAAGACCCCGAACGTCCAGCGATCCATGCCGAAGAAGACCGTCGCCACGATGTAGAACGCCGTGAACGAGATGCCCGCGACCATGCCGCACACCGCCGGCACCGTGCCGACCCGCTTCGAGAAGATCCCGAGCACGAGCACCGGGAAGAAGCTCGATGCCGCGAGGCCGAAGGCGAACGCGACGACCTGGCTCACGAATCCCGGTGGATAGACGCCGAAGAGCCCCGCCACGATCACCGCCACGCCGATCGTGGCGCGGCCCACGAGGAGGCGCTCCTTCTCGGAGGCCGCCGGCTTGAGCATGCGGAAGTAGAGGTCGTGCGCGACGCTCGAACTCACGACGAGCAGCAGGCCGCTCGCGGTCGAGAGCGCGGCCGCAAGTCCGCCCGCGGCGACGAGCGCGACGATCCAGTTGGCCAGTTCGGCCATCTCGGGCGTCGCAAGCACGATGATGTCCGGATCGGGACCCGAGAGGCCCTTCCCGCGGAGCACCTCCCTCGCGTCGGTCCCCGCTGCGCCGTCGGTGTCGATCCACTGCTGGTGCGAGGCCATGAGCGAGGCGTACTCGACCGGGTTCATGGTGCCGAGGCGGAAGAGCTCGTTGTCGGCGCCGGCCGAATAGCGCAACTTCCCGTCGCCGTCGTCGACCCACGCGATGAGGCCGGTCCGCGACCAGTTCTCGAACCAGCTCGGCAGCTCCGTCGCGGCGCGGCCGTTGAGGCTGTCGATCATGTAGGTGCGGGCGAAGGCCGCGGTCGCCGGCGCGGTCAGGTAGAGCGCGGCGATGAAGAGGATCGCCCAGAAACCGCTCCACCGCGCCGCCTGCACGGTCTTCACGGTGTAGAAGCGCACGATCACATGCGGCAGACCGGCGGTGCCGAGCATCAGGGCGAGTGCCACAAGCAGCACGTTCGCCTTGTCCCACGGTCCCGTGAACGCCTCGGTGTAGCGCGAGAAGCCGAGTTCCTGGGAGATCGAGTCGAGCTTGTCGAGCAGATACACGCCGCTCGGGGCGCCGCTCGCATCGAGCAGTTCGCCGCCGAGCCCCGCCTGCGGAAGCGGCGACCCGGTGAGCTTCAGGCTGATCGCGATCGCGGGGATGAGGAACGCGGTGATCAGGACCCAGTACTGCGCCACCTGCGTCCAGGTGATCCCCTTCATGCCGCCGAGGGTCGCGTAGACGAAGACGATCGCCACGCCGATTCCCACGCCGACGTCGATGTCCACCTCGAGGAAGCGGCTGAAGACGACGCCCACGCCCCGCATCTGGCCCGCGACGTAGGTGAAGCTCACGAAGAGCGCGCAGAAGACCGCGACGAGCCGCGCGACGTTCGATTCGTAGCGGTCGCCGACGAAGTCGGGCACCGTGAAGTGGCCGAACTTGCGGAGGTACGGCGCGAGCAGCAGCGCGAGCAGCACGTAGCCGCCCGTCCAGCCCATGAGGTAGACGCCGCCCGCGTAGCCCATCGTCGAGATGAGCCCCGCCATCGAGATGAACGACGCGGCGCTCATCCAGTCCGAGGCGGTCGCCATGCCGTTGGCGGCGGCCGGCACGCCGCGGCCCGCGACGTAGAACCCGCGGGTGTCGCGCACGCGGCTCCACCAGGCGATCGCGAGGTAGAGCCCGAAGGTGAGCCCGACGAAGAGGAAGGTCCAGCCCTGCAGGCTCATCGCGCGGCGGCTCCGCGCCCATGACCACGATCAGCACGATCGCCTTCGCGGACTCGCCGGAGCTCCTCGTGATGCCGGCGATCAACGCGATTCATGATCACGCAGTAGGCGAGGACGATGACCACGAAGGCCCCGATGCTCCCCTGCTGCGCGAACCAGAAGCCGAGCGGATAGCCGGTGCCCGGCAGGCGGTAGGCGTTGAGCGCGTCGGCCCACAACACGCCGCAGCCAAGCCCGACGACGGCCCAGATCGCCAGCAGCACCGCCATCACGGCGAGATTCGTCCGCCAGTAGCGGCGCAGGCAGGCGTGTTCGGCGGCGTCGCGAGGCGGATCCGACTCGGGTGTTGGAGCGGGCATGGCCGGGAAGATACGGCCGCGGCGCCGATCCCGAATGCCGCTTGATTCATGGCTTCCGGCACTCCGCGCCGGAATCGGGCCGCGAAGCCCCCACAGCCTCGCGTCACTCGACGACGAGCGTCAACGTCACCTCGCGTGACCCGCTCCCTGCCTCGACCACGCAGGCGTCGAAGGAGGGCGGTCCGAAGCGCGGCTTCGCGTCGTTGCCGTAGGCGACCGGCTCGGTCGGAATCCCGAACGCACCGCGATCGAGTTCGCCATCGCCGTCGAGGTCGAGGAACGCGACGATCGCGTAGGCGCCTTCGGGGAGATGCTCGAAGGTCGCCTCGCCACGCCCCTCGAGGAAGGGGGTGCGCGTGCGGAATGCCGGCGTGCCCGAAGGCCACTCGCGGGGGTCGGTGAAGAGGGCCGTCTGCAGCGTCCAATCGCCCGCGCCGGCCCGATCGACGAGCTTCGCTTGGAACGCCTCGGGTGCCACCACGACGACGCTCAACGAGGCTTCGTCCTCGATGGTCGCTGCGCGAGCCTGCTTGGTTCGCGCCGTCGAATTCCCGACGCAGCCCGTCGCCAAGAGCGCTGCCGCTAGGAGTCCCGAGACGACGGCACCGCGTATTGGGTTCCGCGGCCACAGGATGGACCGAACTTGTTCAGGCCATGAGCGACCACGCCCGCGATCTCGTGCGAGGAGAGGCCCGGCCTCGGGGACGTTCCGACGGGCCGCGATCATCGGGCGTGCGCCGTGGCGACACCGCCGCCCCACTTCTCGCGCAGGCGATCGATCTCGTCGCTCGTCCAGAAGCGCCCGACGAACGTCGGATCGAGCAGGCGATCGAGGAGCGCCGGAGTCGACGCGATCGCGCGGCGCCCGAGTTCGATCACCTCCCGCGGCACCGAACTGGCCCGTTCGGTCTCGTTCCGCCGGGCGACCGCCTTGATGCGCCGCCCCAGGAAGGCTTCGACCGCATCGCGCTTCCGCTCGTCGGTCAGATCCGCACGAAGCAGAAGCACTCGCCACGGACCCGACTCGATCGCGGTCCAGCCGCGCTCCGCATCGAATGGCACCGCGAATGGATCGAAGCGCAAGGTCGGTCCGGCATCGTGCGAGAGCCAGTCCCGCATGAGCAAGGTGGGAAAGCCTCCGGAGAGGGACTCGACCGCACGGGCGAGCGCCTCGTCGCCGGCGAGATTCTCGGGGCGTTTCGCGAGCGTCCGCAGCGACGGCGTCCACCAGTGCGGGCTCGACGCGAAGTTGCTTGTCGCCACCGCGACCGGATCGCGGATCGTGATCACGAAGTCGGCCTCGCGTCCGGCCTCGAGGATCCCGTGACGGACCACCCAGTCGCCGACGTGGAACCCCATCGGCACGCCGCTCGGCGCGATCGTGCCGAGCGACCGCTCGCGTTTGCGGGAGAGCAGATGCTCCAGCGCGAGGGTGTGGGCCTTCACCGCGAACTTGACGCCGGTGCCGCGGATCGCGCGATGCACCGAAGTGCTCGCGGTGCGGTAGGTCGCGTAGGTGACGACCGGCCGCTCGCGCGAGACCCGCGACAGCGCGATCTGCGTGCGCTTGTAGAGGTACCGCGACGCGACGCTCGGAGGATTGCGGAAGAGCAGGTTGGCGATCGACGGCACCGGACGACTCTACCGGATCGGTCGCCGCGATCCCGACCACCAAGCGATCGACTCCGATTCAGGGCTCGACCCGAGACCGCCTTGGAGGCGCGGCCTCCAAGCGCTCCGGCGAACCACGTGCTCTCCGACACCGGCGGTTCCGACGCCATCGAAACCGAGCTCCGATGACGAATCCCGGGCGGTGATCGGGATGGTCGAGCCCGAAGCACTCACCTCGCCGCCGAGGCGACGCTCGTTCGCAGTCATGCGGGCACCGTCGTCGGAGCGGTCGGCGAGGCGTGCCGCACCGAGGACAGGAGCGGTCTGTGGGATCAGTAGCAGAAGTTGAGGGAAGCGGGCGCGCAAGGCCCCCAGTTGCCGAGAAGGATGGCGAGATCGGCGCCGTCGACTTCGCCGTCCTGATTCAGGTCGGCCTCGCACGCGCCCTTGGGCGAACACGCACCCCAGGCACCGAGCAGCACGGCAAGATCGGCGCCATCGACCTCTCCATCGGTGTTGAAGTCGCCGAAGCAATCGAACGGCGACTCGCCCAGCTGGATCTCTGCGATCGCATCGATCTGATTCACCGAGTCCCCGGCTCGAATGACCAGCATGCCCGAGGGGCTCAGTCCGGAGCCTCCCCCGTCGCCGTTCTGTCCGCTCGGGCCGATCAGCGACAACTGCGTGGCGGGCGTGCCGGTGAAGGAGGTGTCGCCCACGGCGGCGATCACCCGGAGGCCGTCGGCCTCGTCCCAGGCGAAGAGGTGCTGCACCTTGCCGCCGGAGGTGACGACGCTGTTCTGAAACACCACCACACCCGACTGCGAGATGCCGATGCTCGTGTTGCCGTCGAGGCTGCCGAACGTCGCACCCTCCACGCCGGGCACCGGCTCGCCATTCCGACAAATGGTGTGGACCACACCATCGGGAGTCAGGCAGGCGACGAACGTCCCCGCGGAGAGGTTGGATCCATCGGGGCTCTGAAGCAGACCCTGATAGGCGATGTATCCGCCGCCGTTCCAGACAGTGGTCCATCCCGAGGGATTCATGGTGCGGAACACCGCTTCGTCCGGAGGAACTCCCGGGACCGGATCGCCGCGACGCAGCAGAATCTCCTGCTCACCGGCGACCTGGAAGAACACGGCGAGGTCGTTCACGTTCGGCACGACTCCCTCGCCCTCGAGTTCGGCGAGAAAGTAGATCCCGCAGCTGTTCAAGGGCTGCAACGGGAAGCCGAACGAAGCGCCGGAGCGATAGTGCACGCCGGGCATTCCCGGTACCGGCGATCCCTCGCGGCACAGCATCCGCAGATCGCCAGGCTTGGCGTCGACCGTCGTGAACACCGCGTGGTCGGTCTCCGGCGTCACCTCGCCGCCGACGAGCGTTCCTCCGAAGAGCAGGTACTGACTCCCCTTCAGGTGAAGGCCGAAGGAGTCGGGGTTCATGGTCGTGCCGTCGGTGAAACCCGGCGCCGGATCGCCCTTCCGGAAGATCGGCGTCACACCACTTGGAGCAAGCACCACCAACGCGCTGTCGTTGGTCGATCCGGAGACGTCGCCACCGGAAAGAGTGGTGCTGATCAGGCAGAGGCCGCCGTCGGAGATCTGCACGCCGGCCCCGAGGCTCATCGATGAGGACATCACCGATCCCCCGCCGCCGGGATAGGGGTCGCCTTCTCGGCCCAGCAGCCCCACTTCTCCGTCGGGATGCACGATGAAGGCCGCGGTGTCGGTGCCGCTGGTCACGCCGGGACCGTTCACGAATCCGCTCGCAAGCACCCCGCCGTCCGCGGTGAGATTGTTGGAGGACGCCAGTCCGTTCAGCCCGCTGGCCTGGTTGAAGACGTAGCCCGGGATGAGATCGCCCGGGACCGGCGAACCATCGCGGGCGACGATCTCCCAGTGGCCGGGCGTCCCGCGGAGAATGAGCCGCGAGTTCGCCAGCGTGATCTCGGCCCCGCCGATCTGCCCTTGGAACGAGACGGCTCCCGTCGAGGAGATCGTGGGGTTGCCCAAGCCGTTGGGCAACCACACCGCGCCGGGAACTCCCGGCACCGACGCATCGGCGGTCGAGATGAGAACCTCCCATTCGCCATCGGCCCATACCGGCGTGGCGACGACTGCCGCGACCAGCCAAACACTCGTCAACGATCGCATTCGAGGGTCTCCCGCGGTCAGTCCCCGCGCCGGAACCGACGCGACCGACCGATCACGCCATGTCGAGCTCCAGCGCATCCCCCGCTGGGGCAGCGTCCGGAGAGACCCTAGCGGCGGACCGCCGTGCATGGTGCTCGCAAACTCCCTCGAATCGAGAATCCTTTCGCGTCTGCCCATCTCGCCGCTCGTCCGCACGACGACGAGGCGGATCGACCGCAGCCTCGATCCGCCATGCGAACGCGACGGCGATGCGGCACCGGGCAGCCTGCCCTCCGCCCGAATCCTCAGCGAGTCGGCTGCACTTCGGTTCGAAAGCGACCGCTCTGCGAGAGGAACTCTCTCGGATTCTCGAAGCTCACCTTGCGGATCGTCTCGGCGAGATGGCCGCGGCGGCGCATCTCCTCGCGGCACTTGGGCACCGCGAGCGGATCGCTCGGTCCCCAGTCGCCCGCGGAGTTGATCCAGATCCGCTCGGTGCCGTGCATCTCGAAGATGTCCGCCGCCCGCTGCGGTGTGCACTTGGTGTCGGGGTAGAGGGTCATGCCCGCCCAGAAGCCGCCGTCGAGCACCTCGCGCACGGTGTGCTCCTCGACGTGGTCGATGAGGATCCGCCCCGGATCGAGTCGGCTCTGGTTGCGGATCGCGTCGGCGATGGTGCGCAGGATGAGCCGGGTGCCCTTCCGCTTGTCCTCGAGGTGCGGCGTGTGGACGAGCACCATGAGATCGCGATCCGACGCCAGCTGCAGATGCGCCTCGAAGATCTCGAGCTCGTTGCGGCTGTTCTTGTTGAGGCCGATCTCGCCGATCCCCAGGACGTTCGGGCGATCGAGGAAGGACGGGATGAGCCCGATCACCTCGCGCGCGAAGCCGGGATCCTCCGCCTCCTTGGGGTTGATGCAGAGCCAGGTGTGGTGGGCGATGCCGTACTGCGCGGCCCGCTTCGGCTCGGTGTCGGTGAGCACCGTGAAGTAGTCGAAGAACCCCTGCGGGCTCGAGCGGTCGAAGCCCGCCCAGAACGCCGGCTCGGTGATCGCCACGCACCCCGCGAGCGCCATCCGCTCGTAGTCGTCGGTGGTGCGGCTCACCATGTGGACGTGCGGGTCGATGTAGGTCACCGCGATCCCCCGCTTCCCGCCCCGCCGGGCTCGAAGCCCTCCCACGCGCCCTTCGCGCCCTTCATGGGCGCCTTCGCGATCGGATCGGACGAGGGATCGCTCAGGAGTTCAAGGATCCGCCGGGCCCGCTCGGATTGGCCGTCGAGCAGCAACGCGATCGCGGCGCGAAGGCTGCGAAGACGGAAGTCCTCGGGCGCCGTCGAGCCATCCGCCGCGGCCGCCCGATCGACGCGGTCGAGGAAGGCGGCGACGTCGAGCACCTTCGCACGGTGCTCGAGGAAGTAGCGGTCGATCACCGACTCGCGGCTGAGCGGCAGCGCCGGCGGCGAACCGTGCGAAGAGGTGGGCAAAGCCATGGCGCGGAGTCTAGGGTGCGGGGAGATCGAGGTTCGCGATGGTCACTCGCCCTCGCGAAGGAGCTTCACGGTGCCGGGCTTCGCCCAGAACTCGATCCGTACCGTCTGCGGCGACTCCTTGGCGTTGATCACCTCGAGTCGCCACGGGCCCGGATCGTCGCTCGCGGCCGCGACCACCGCGAAGGCCTCGCCGCGTTCGTCGGAGTCGACCGGATAGCCGGCGCGATCGAAGAGGGCCAGGTCGATGTCGATGTCGAGCTGTTCCGAATCGTCGCCGTTCACGACGGCCAACGCGTACACCGCGGTCGGCGAACCCAAGGCCTCGAGCGAGAAGACGACCGTCGGATTCGGATCGCCTGAAGACGCCGCCTCGACGTCGACTCGAACGCGATCCACCCGTCGATAGCCGGCGGCCTCGAGGAGTTCTCGAAGCGTGTCGAGATCGAGTTCGTCGAGTTCGCTGCGAACATCGCGGCAGGCCGGCGGCAGGGAGAACCAGACCGCCTGCGCGGCCTCGACGGCGCGGGCGAGCCGATCGAAGGCCCGCGCTTCGACGAGGTCGTCAGGCGGTCCGTCCTCGCCGAGGATCTCCATCGCCATCCATGCCTCGTCGAGCCGGCAGGAGAGCAGGTCGATCGAGGCGTAGCCGGCGATCACCGCGGCGCGATCAAGCAGACGCTCCTCGAATGGCGGACAGACGACGTACGCCGAGACCTGGGTGCAGCCGTCGCGGGCATCGTCGGCCGAGATCCGCAATCGAGTCGCGAGCAGCGAGATGAACCGGGCCCTAGCCTCCGAAGCCGACGGATCGATCTCGGGGCCGAAGTCGAAGGCGACCTCGCACACCCACGCGGGATCGTGCGCGGAGCCGTCGCGCCACATCTCGTAGGCCTCGAGTTCGTCGGCGGGGATCTCGCGCCACGAGAGCACCACCGCTCGCTCCGCGAGGGCTCGGGCCACGAGGACGGTGGCCTCCTCGGCGCGGCCGGCCTCGGCGGCACTCGAGGGAGTCGGCATCGGCCCGATCGCTCCGAGCAGCGCGGCGACGTCCGCACGCAGGGCGGCCAGCGAGGCCGCCGTCGCCGCAAGTTCGGCGACTTCCCGCTGCCTCGCCGAGACCTGGGCTTCGAAACCCTTGGCGGACTGGACCGCCGCGATCCGTTCCTCGAGCGTCCGCGGCTTCGGCATCGCCGACACGCCTCCCAACGGCACCATCGATTCGACGTGCCGAAGAGGGATCGCGTAGGCCCAATTGAAGTTGCTCGGTTCGCCGTCGTCGTAGACCGCATTGGCGACGCCGATCAGCCGACCGGCGAGGTCGGTCACCGGGCCGCCGGACCCGCCCGAGCCGAGGGCGGCATCGAGGAGGTAGGAGGTGTGGCCGTCGGCGAAGCCGAACTGATGGGCCGAGACGATGCCCCTCGCAAGCGTCGGCGCCATCGTTCCCGGAAACCCATGCACCAGCACCTCGGTGCCACGGGGCAGCAGCCTCCGCATCGAGACCGCCTCGAGCGGCGTCGCCCCTTCGTTCGGCTGCGTCCACTCGAGCACCGCGAGGTCGATCTCCGGATGCACCTGACGCAGCACCGCCGGCGCGGCGACGGCGAGCACCGCGGCGCCTTCGTCATCCTCGGCGACCGTCCGCACGACCACCTCGCCTCCGACCGGGACCGCGCCAAGGACGTGCGCCGCGGTCACGATCGTGCGCGGATCGCGGAAGAGGAAGCCCGTGCCGTAGCCGTCGGGCACTTCGAGATGGACGAGCGAGCGATCGACCTGGGCCGCGATCTCGGCGATCGCGACACGCGGCGAGCGCTCGTCGACGGCCGAGGCGTGGGGTCGGCCTGCCGCGAGGACCGCGAGGCATGCTGCGAGGCAGGAGGCGGCACGGGTGATTCGAAACATGCGACGGGCTCCCTGGAGAGGCCTCGGCGAACGACGTTGCCGCTCCTCGGACCGCATCATCGGTCGAGGCGCGACTGCACGGGCACTTGCTCGTTGAAGTCCGCCGCTGCGGCTCGAGAACGCGCCACGCCGAGCGATCCGCAGGTTCTGCGTGCGATCTCGAGGCGAAACAACACCGCCGGCAGTCTCCTGCCGGCGGCGCTCATCGTTCTCCGTGATGTCCCACCGGCCCGCGTCGAAGTCGATCGACGCGACCGGCAAAGCCGTCGATCAGCCTCGACGACGGCGGGCTCCGGTCGCCACGCCGATCGCCAGCAGGGCGAGGGTCGCCGGCGCCGGCACGTAGGTCACTTTGAAATGGCCATTGATGACCACCTGGTCGTCTCCTTCGAGGGCGAACGCCAGGATCAAGCCGTACGACGAAACGACGCTCTCCGGTCCCGCACCGGCGTTGGCGAAGAAGAAGTTGACGCCGGCAGGCGAGGCGGGCACGCCGAAGGGTGCGGTGCCCACCTGCAGGGCGGTGACATTGTCGATGAGACCCTGCATCAGCGGCAGATTGCCGTTGTTGGAGAAGTCCATGCCGCCGGTCGAGGAACCATCGAGTTCGAAGACGGTTCCCAACGCGAGACCGGACAGAAGGGTCCCGCCGCTCCACGGCGTCGCGATCCCGGTCGAGATGAAGAGCGTGTAGTAGTGAAGCTCTCCGCTGGTGTTGGTGACCGTGATCGAGTAGTCGATGGTGTCCGTGTCGCCAGCCGAACCCCCGAGCACCCCGCTGGAGGCGGGCGCCGTCGAGAGGCTGACGGTGTAGTCCATCGCGGACTGCCCGAAGCCGGTGCCGCCCAGGAACGTCCAAGCGCCACCGTTGGGCGAATGAAACGCGTTGTCGTTGAAGAGGTCGAAGTTGCCGCTGGACGACGACATCGAGAGACCCAGGTGAGGATCTCCAGTGAACCCGGCGAAGCAGGCTGAGGCCGTCAGGGCAGCCGAAACTGCAGAGAGGACGAAATGGGATCGCACGAAGGACTCTCTTTCTCCCTTCGTTCCCTCCCACCTTGTGTGTGAAAGTTACTCCCGGTCCGGCCCGCGTCCAGCGAAAGGTGTCAATAAACTCGATTCCGTGGGTCGAGACCTCTCAGGCCTCGATCGCCGGCTTGAACGCCCCTCGAATCCGCGTTTCCGGCGGAGAAACGCACTCCATGGCCCCCCTCCCACTGCCAACTCTGCGTCCGCTCCACCGCCAGGAGTTGGACACCCTGATCGAGTGGGCGGCAGCGGAGGGCTGGAATCCCGGGCTCGACGATGCCGAGGTCTTCTGGGCGACCGATCCGGAGGGCTTCGTCGCGGCGGAACTCGATCTGGGATCGGGCCCCGAGTTCGTCGGCGGCGGATCGATCGTGCGGTACGAACGGTCCTACGGGTTCATGGGCTTCTTCATCGTGCGGAGCGACCTGCGGGGCCGCGGCCTCGGAACGGCGCTCTGGTTCCATCGCCGCGACCTGCTGCGTTCGCGGCTCGACTCCGACGCCCCGATCGAGATGGACGGCGTCTTCGCAATGCAGCCGTGGTATGCGAAGGGCGGGTTCGTCTTCCGGCACCGCGATCTTCGATTCGAGGGCGTGGCGAAGCCGCGAGGCGACGCGAACGCCGATGGCGAACTCGTCGACCTCGCCGACTTCCCCTTCGAGGCCATCGACGCGTACGACCGGCGGCACTTCCCCGCGGCGAGGCCGGAGTTCCTCCGGCGGTGGATCGCGCGTCCGGGAGGTCACGCGATCGGGTTGCTTCGAGGTGACTCGCTTGCAGGCTGCGCCGTGACTCGCCCGTGCCGCCGAGGCCACAAGATCGGTCCGCTCTTCGCCGAGGATGCCGGCGCCGCCGACTCGCTGCTCTCGGAGATCGGATGCCGCCTCGACGGCGAGACGATCCAACTCGATGTGCCGGAGGTGAACGCCGCCGCGGTCGAGATGGCGACGCGTCGCGGCATGCACGAGGTCTTCGGCTGCGCGCGAATGACCCTCGGCTCGCCGCCGGCGCTGCCGTGGCACGAGATCTTCGGCGTGACGACCTTCGAACTGGGTTGAGTCGTCACCCCGCCGCGGCGGGCACGGTCTCGAGGATGTTCGACAACACCTCGTCCGCCGAGACGCCTTCGGCCTCGGCCTCGAAGTTCATGAGGCAGCGGTGACGCATCGCCGGCAGCACCGCCTGCTTCACGTCGTCGAACGACGCCTGCGGACGGCTGTCGAGGAGCGCATGCACCTTGGCCGCGAGCGCGATGGTCTGCGCCGCACGCGGGCTCGCCCCGAACCGGAGGAAGCGGTTCACCATCGGCGTGGCGAAGGGCCCCTGCGGATGCGTCGCCATGACGAGCCGCACCGCGAAGTCCTGCACCGCCGGCGGCACGAAGACCTGCCGCACGAGCTTCTGATGCGCCACGATGCGCTCGGCGTCGAGCACGCGCTCGATCGAGGGGCTCTTGCCGGTGGTGGTGCGGTCGAGGATCTCGATGAGCTCCTCGCGCGAGGAGTACCCCACCTCGAGCTTGAAGAAGAACCGGTCGAGCTGCGCCTCGGGCAGCGGGTAGGTGCCCTCCTGCTCGATCGGGTTCTGCGTCGCCATCACGAAGAACGGCTTCTCGAGCTCGTGCGTCGTGCCGCCCACGGTGACCGACCGCTCCTGCATCGCCTCGAGGAGCGCCGACTGCGTCTTCGGGGTGGCGCGGTTGATCTCGTCGGCGAGGACGATCTGCGCGAAGATCGGCCCGCGGCGGAACTGGAACTCCCGGCCGCGCTCCGTCTCGACCACGATCGTGGTGCCGGTGACGTCCGCGGGCATGAGGTCCGGGGTGAACTGGATCCGCGAGAACTTGAGATGAAGCGCCTCCGAGAGCGACCGGATCAGCAGGGTCTTGCCGAGGCCAGGAACGCCCTCGAGAAGAATGTGGCCACCGGCGAACAGGCCGACCAGCACGCCGTCCACCACCGCGCGATGGCCGACCACGGCCTTGGCGATCTCGCTGCGCACCCTCGCGAAGTCCTCGCGGAAGCGGACGGCGGCGGATTCGATGGCGGCGATCGATTCGGCGGATGAGGTCACGTCGTGGGCTCCGGGGTCGGAACCCTAGCACAGGCGCCTCGACGATCGGCCGCGCCCGGGCTGGAAACGAGATCGCCGCGGCCCCCGTAAGGAACCGCGGCGACGGAGATGAAGCGATGAGGATCGCAGGGCGGAACCGCGACTCAGCCGCGGCGACGCCGCGACGCGAGACCGGCAAGGCCCAGCACCGCGATCGCACCCGGGGCCGGAATGCTCTGGATGAAGATGTTGTCGATGCGGTTCGAGCCGCTGATGCCGCCCGGCTCCGACGCCGCCATGAAGCGGATCGAGACGGTGGCCTGATCGTCGAGCTCGGTGCCGAACACGAAGGTGCTCGTGTACTGCGGGTCGTAGGTGCTCGAGGACCACGTGCCGGGAGCGCCGCCGCCGCCGGACCGCAGGACCTCGTAGCCCGCGAGGGCGGTGACCCAGTTCGCGCCGCCGTCGACGGAGTACATCAGGTCGAAGAACTGCGGGCCGGTCGAGGAGCGGGCCTGGTCCCACGAGACCGCGATGTTCGAGAAGCCGCTCGTCGAGAGATCGACCTGGTAGTAGTCGCCGGAAGCCCAGCGATTGCTCGACAGCGAGTACTGCGAGCCGTTTCCGGCCGGCGAAGTCCAGACGCTCTCGACGTTCGCGTGCACGCCGAAGAGCGAGGTCGAGGCGGAGCCCGCCAGCGCGCCATCCTCGGCGGCGCCGTAGGTGTAGCTCGCCTGGATCGGCAGATCGGGCCCGACCGGCAACGCCGTGTTGATGGTCCAGCCTGCGATCAACTGGGCGCTCGCCGCACCGGCCAACGCCACGGAGATGCCGGCAGCCACCGCCAGCGCGGAAACGGTCTTCATGTCTTTCTCCACGAGAGGGAATCGATTGGACGGATTCGCAGGAGGTGCAAGAACCCCCAAGGGAATGCGATCCGACCTCAGGAAGGTGCCTTGGCGATCGCCACGGTCAAGGCGAAGACCTGAAAATCGGCACGATCTGCGCAATCCGCGCCTGCTTCCCACAGCGCCGAGATTGCCCGAATTCACCGCGGCGACGAATGCCGGCCCCGAAGCAGTCGCGACGCCTCGCGGAGCCGACGCGCGATTCGGGAGAGCGGCACGCCATCTTCCCGTGCGAGTTCCGCGAGCGACCGAGGCCGCTCGTCGGCCCAGCCGTGGCGTCGCTCGAGCAGCGTTCGGGCGGACTCGGGCAGGCGCTCCACTCGACCGCGCCATCGGTCCGGGCCCATCACCGACGTGGCCCACGCGGCGAGGAGCCTCGACGGATCGTCGATCGGGATCGTCCGATGCCGGGCCGACGCGCGGCGAGACGGCATCGACTCGACCTGCCGCGCCACCGCGCGATCGACCGCGAGCGAGAGCACGCCGCGGAGCGATCGACTCGGCCCGCTCCGGGTCGCGGGCTCGAATCCATCAAGCACGTCCGCGAGCGTCGCGAGCCCGAGGCCGAAGAGCGTCCGGATCTCGCCGGAGGTTCGGGCAAGCAGCGAGCCGCCGAGAGCCTGCTCGATGCGGGCGACGACCACCGGCAGGAGCCTCCGCGCGATGCGGCGGCGAATCGCGAGCGCCCAGCGCAGTCGCCACTCGACTTCGTCGAGCGCTGCTTCGCGCGGGGCCAGCCCTTCGATCCGCGACCGGGCCTCGTCGAGCAGCCACGCCTCGATGGCGAGCAGCGTCTCCGCTTCGGTTTCGAAGCCCCGCGGCAGTCGCGTCGCCGACGCCTCCGTGACGAGGGCGACCGCGTCGAGAGGCATCCACTGCTCGGCGAAGCCGTGCTGCGCCGCCGGCGTGGCCGGAATCACCTTCGCCGCATCGGCCCGCGCGAAGGTGGGGAATCTTCGCTGCGGAAGTTCCGCCGCCCGGAGCCGCGCCACCCGAAGCCGCCGGCACTCGGCCTCGGCGCCCTTCGCGTCGCGGCCGTGCCGTCGCGCGAACTCGCCGGGGGCGATCCACCGATCGAACGCCGCAAGCAGTCGTCGACGAAAGCGATCCACGGACATCGATGCCACCCGACGCCGCCAGAGTCCCGCCGCGATCAGTCGCTTCCGCACCGCTTCGCGGCTGCGTCCGAACTCCCCGGCGATCTGCCCCGCGGCTTCGGTCGCGGTCACGCCCTCGTCCCGAATGGCGAGAAACCGCGCGTCGATGCGTCGACCTTCGTCGGCGTCGATCCGAGACGGCGGCTTCGTCACGCCCGACTCGACGCCGAGGCGTCCCCCGGCGAAACGCTCGAGATCCGCGCGATCGATCGCGAGCGGCCTCGAGCCGTCCCCGAACCGCACGCGACGCACGAGCAGACCCTCGACCCGCCATCGATGGATCGTGCGGGTGCTCACCGACGCCAGTCGCGCGGCGACCTCGAGCGGGAGCGCATCGGGCCGATCGGAGGCGACCAGGTCGAGTCCCTCGGAGATCGCGAGCACCAGCTGCGCGAGATCCCGACGAAGGAGCCGACCCTCGAGCAGCACGCCGTCGGCGTCGGGCCGGTAGCCGCTGGCCCGGTAGACCACGAATGCGAGCGGATAGCGGATCGCCGGATCGATCTCGGCGACGAGCCGCTCGAGCCGCTCCATCTGCCGCCGCCGCGTCGCGGGCGGCGCGTAGGCGATCTGCCGCGCGAACTCGGCGATCGCGGGCAGCGCGAAGCGGCCCTTTCGAGGCTCCACTCAGATCTCCAGCATCTCGAGCGGGCGGGCCTGCGCGAGCAGCCCGTGTCGATGCGCCATCGCGAAGAAGGTGCGGAGCCCCTCCGCCTCCGCGTCTCCGAACTCGTAGCGAAGCATGCCGGAGAGATACAGATCCGCGTCGAACTTCGGCCAGCCGCGGGCGATCGCGTGGCGATGCACGATGTTCGAGAGCCGTGTGCGATTGTGCCGTCGTTGATGGTCGAGCACCGCCGCGGCCGTGCGGACCCGCGATTCGGCCGCCTCGTCGAGATCGCGACGGCACATCCACGTCGCAAACACGAACGGCTTGCCGGTCGATTCGAGCCACGCCTCGCCGAGATCGAGTTGGTACGGGTACTCGCGGTGATCGGGCGCCGCGACGATCACCTTGTCGCCGATGAGCAGCAGGCTCTCCGGCCTCGGCGACGCGGGGTCGCGCAGGTCGATCGAGCGGGCGTCGAAGTCGACCATCTCGACCGCGAGGCCATGCCGCTCGCGCAGGAGCACCTGCAGGAGGATCACCGAGGTGTGGCTGTCGGTGTCGCCGTGCACGACGGAGATCCGGGGGATCGGAACACGGCTGTAGAGACGCACCGTCATCGTGCGCCCGCGGCAGCCGAGCATGCCCGCCGGCACGATGCGAAGCGGCGCGGGGCTCTTCTGATAGTCCGCGGCGGAGACGAGCGCGAGGTCGACGCCGCCGTCGAGCAGCCGATCGATCAGCCCGCTCGGCACCGCGTGCTCGAGCTCGATCGACTCGAGCGCTTCGAGCCCGGCGATCAGGGGAAGCGTGTTGAGGTAGCTGACGACGCCGATTCGCGTGCGCGAGGCGCTGCGCGATGTCGGCGCGACGGGAGCCGTTTCGGAAGCGGTCATGGGGCGATGGTACGGATCGCCGGTCTCGGCGGCGCGAGCAGTCCGATCGCGTCGATCGCGAGTCCCGGGCCGAACGCCACCGCCTCCGCCGGCAGCGGCACGCCGGCCTCGATCGCGCGTTCGATCACCAGCAGGATCGTGGCCGAGGAGAGGTTGCCGCAGTCCCTCAGCACGCTCCGCGCCGCCACGAGGCCGCGGGGATCGATCCGCTCCGCGAGCGGCGACGACGCGATCGAGGACTCGACCGCCTCGAGGATGCCCGGACCGCCGGGGTGCGGCAGCACCGCGCGGGGCTCGGGCGAGGCGGACTCGAGCAGCCCCGCGAGCCGGCGCCGCACCAGCACCGGCACCTCGCGTGAGAGCGTCATCGCGAAGCCGTGATCGGTGATGCGCCAGGTCATCTCGTCGCGGCCTTCGGGCAGGGTCAGGCTTCGCCCCCGACCCAGCCGCGGGCCGGAGCCCGCGTCCGTCGAGTCGATTCCGCGCACGACCGCCGCCGCCGCGCCGTCCGCAAAGAGCGCCGACGCAACGAGATTCTGCGGGTCGCGGTCGCCGCGCAGATGGAGCGAACAGAGTTCGACGCAGATCGCGAGCACGGTCGCCTGCGGATCGGCCGCCGCGATCGAGCCGGCCGCCCGCAGCGCCGCGATGCCGCCGAAGCAGCCCATGAACCCCAGTTGGAGCGGACGCACCGTCGCCGGGAGCCCGATGCCGCGATCGCCGATCAGGTCGCTGGCGAGCCCCGGGGCGCGGAATCCCGTGCAGGTGACGATCACCAGGTCGGTGACCTCGTCCGCGCGGCATCCGGCGTGTTCGAGCGCCCGCCTTGCAGCGTCGCGGGCCAGCGGCGGCGCGTGCTCCTCGAATCGTTCCATGCGGACCGCGGTGGACAAGCTCGGCAGTTCCGTCGGATCGCCGACGATCGATCGATGCTCGATCCCCGATCGTTCGACGATCCGCTGCCAGCGATCGAGTTCGGCGCCGCGGAGCGACCAGAGATCCGCCTGCAGCGCCGCGAGCTCGCGCTGCGCCCAACGACGCTCCGGAAGCGCCGAGCCGATCCCGGCCAGCGAGGGCGCGACGCTCGGCCGATCGGCCTTCGACGCTCGACGCGACTCGACGGCGGACAGGCTCATCGCGTCACCAGTCCCCGAAGGAGCGTCGCTTCGACGAGCGGGCGGCCGATTCCGGGCAATCCACGCATCGCGCCTCGACCGATCGCGCACGCGGCGTGGAGGAGCCGAGGCCGAGCGAGCGCCGCCGCCACGAGCGAGCAGCCTCGCTGCGCCGAGCCGATGCGCTCCCGATGCAGCCCGGCGTAGGTCGACGCCGCGGCCTCGTTCCATCCGCGGTGGACCGCGACCGCTTCGAGCAACGCGTCCGCCGACTCGAACGCCCACGCCATGCCCTCGCCGGTGAAGGGCTCGACGTAGCCCGCCGCGTCGCCCACGAGCGCGAGCGTGCGGCGCGTCACCTGCGAAGGCCGCCACGGCATCGGTCCCGCGGCGACGAGCCCGTGCAGCGTCGCCTCGATCGGAACCCGCGATTCGAGCATCGCCTGCACGAACGCCTGCGGCGATCGTCGCTCGCCACCGCCGTCGCGGACGAGGCCCGCCGCATGGACCCGCTCACGCCCGCAGGAATCGACTTCGCGAACGAGCCCAAGGTAGCCTTGGGAATCGACGAGCATCAGCACGCGATCGGCACGAAGACGAAGCGCGTCCGCGACCGCGCTCGCCGGCTCGATCGATGCGGAGAAGCCGAAGCCGCGCCCGCTGCGACGAGGGGCGAGGCCGGCCCGTCGAGCCAGGCCGCTTCCAAGCCCATCCGCCGCGACGACGAGCCCGCATCGCAGGCGACTGCGAGTTCCGGCCTCCTCGAGTTCGAGCACGGCGTCGCCGCCCATCGACGGCTCCTCGACCGAGATCAGGCTCGCCGCGGCGGGTCGCACGCCGATCGCGCCCGCCGCAACCGCCTCGTCCCACAGGAGCGCGTCGAGTTGGTCGCGCGGCACCAGCCAGCCTCCGTGACGAGCGCTCGCGTCGAGCCGCAGATCGATCAACGGCCCGCCCGCTCGCGACTCGAGCGCGAGCTGCCTGGTCCGGCCGACCGCGATCGAGTCGATCGCCCCGAGCAGTCCATGCCGCGCGAGGATCGGAGCGACTCTCGGGTTGAGGCAGTGGCCGCAGCACTTGTCACGGCCTCGCGGCCCGCGATCGACGATCGCCACGCGAAGCCCCTGCCGCGCGAGCCCGATCGCCGCGAGGCACCCGGCGGGTCCGCCGCCCACGACCACCGCGTCGAGACGTTCGCTCGATGCATCGCTCGACCGGAGGCCGTTCGGGTCTCTCATCGGGGCGAGGGTAGTCGGGCCGACGTGTCGGCCGCGGCTCGCGGCGTTCTGGTCAGACCACCCGAAGCGAGGCCGAGCCCGGTTCGATCCGGCGCGTCTCGACGATCGGCACCGCCGGCTCGCCGCGCTCGTTCACGGCCCCGCCGGCGATGTGGACCCGCGGGATCCTCGCACCGAGGCGGCAGAGCAGCTCGTGCGGAAGCATGCCCGCTCGCGCCGCGATCGTGGGCAGGTGGGTCGGCGAATCGGGGTCGGTGCCGATCAGTTCGACCCCCCACTCGAGCACCGAGTCGAGCCGAGACGAGGCCACGCCGGCGGCGGCGATCGCATCGGTCAGATCGATGGTGATCTGGTCCATGCTGACGGCACCGATCACCGGTGCCTCGAGCCGCTGCCCATCGCGGAGATCGCGTGGCAGCAGCACGACGCGGCCGGCGGCGCCGCCGCGATCGACCGGAAATCCGTCGGCGTAGCCCACCGGCACGAGTCCCACCACGGTCGGGCGCTTCGCGATCCACGTCGAGCCGTAGCCCACGCCGTCGCCGGGCGCGATGCGCTTGACGTGCACGATGCCGCTCGACCAGGAGATCGCGGGACGAAGATCCGTCGAGCCTTCGATTCGCCCCGCGACGTCGAGATCCTCGTGCCCGTAGCCGGCCCAGGCGAGGCCGAAGCGGACCATGCCGCGGTGGTAGCGGCGGTGGCGAAGGAGCGCATGGGTGCTCGAGACGTGCACGAGGCAGGTCTCGGGGAGTTCGACCGACGCCAGCACCGCATCGAACGCGGCGAGCTGCGCCTGCGTCCGCTCGGGATCGCGCTTCGAGTCGCTGAAGTGGGTCATCACGCCGGCCAACCGCAGGGCGGGCTGACCGACGACGCTTCGCAGCAGCGACCCCGCGTCGGCGCACTCGACACCGCCGCGGCGAAGCCCGGTGTCGATCTCGACATGGACCGGAATGCGGATGCCGAGCCGCCGAGCGGACGCCGCGAGGCTCGCGACCTGCGGCTCGTCGTGGATCGAGAGATGGATGCCGCCGCCGGCGAGGAGCGTCTCGAGGTCGTCGCCTCTTCGAATCGACCGCACCGGCATCAGCACGAGGCTCGGCACCCCGACCCGCTCCTCCGCGAGCGCCACCGCCTGTTCGGGGGAGTAGACCGCGAGGAGACTCGAGGTCGGCGCGAGGCGGCGAGCCACTCGAGCCGCCCCGAGCCCGTAGGCGTCGGCCTTGACGATCGGGCACAGGCGGCATCCCGGGCCGACCATCCGACGGATCGCCGCGACATTGGCGTCGATGGCCGCGAGGTCGATTCGGATGGCGCTGGTGGGAGGCATGCCGAAGGAGCGGGCGAAGGTACCCGAGACGCGAACGGCTTTGGGGCGAAGGGCCCTTCGACCGACGGGTTGTATCGACGACCGCCCGCACCTACCATCACGACGTCGACGTTGCTTCACGACGCCGTCGCCTGCCTCCGCGGGCGAACGTCAAGGGGGAGACGCGATCCGGCGGTCGCAGGACCGACCGGCGCGAAGACGCCTGAAGTCCGATTCAACGTCCACGCAGCGCCGACCTCGGCGCAACGCCCGCCGGATGTGCCGGCGGAACGCCTTCACGAGAAGAGCCTCGCGAAGTCCTCTCGGTCGTCCGACCGCTCCGCGACTTCGCATTCCGATCCATTCCATGCAAGAGTTGCGCGACCGCGACGAGATCTTCGACACCACCACGACCTTCGCCGAGCTCGGCCTCGCCGAGCCGGTCGCGAAGGCGGTCGCGGAGATGGGCTTCGTCCACCCCACCCACATCCAGGCGGCGCTCGTGCCGGTCGCCCTGACCGGACGCGACGTCCTCGGCCAGGCCAAGACCGGCACCGGCAAGACCGCGGCGTTCGGCCTGCCGGTCGTGCATTCGCTCGCCGAGTCCAAGGATCCCTTCGCGGCGCTGGTGCTCGTGCCGACCCGCGAACTCGCGATTCAGGTGACCCGCGAGATCCGCGAGTTCGCCAAGCACACGCCGCTGCAGGCGATCGCGATCTACGGCGGCCAGCCGATCCGCATCCAGGCCGCGAAGCTCGAGAAGAAGCCGTCGATCGTGGTCGGGACCCCGGGCCGCGTGATGGACATGCATGCGCGGGGTCTGCTTCCCTACGACGGCATCCGCGTCTCGGTGCTCGACGAGGTCGACCGGATGCTCGACATCGGCTTCCGCGACGACATCCGCAGGATCCTCGGCTCGCTCAAGCAGAAGACCCAGACCATCTTCGTCTCCGCGACGATCTCCCCCGAGATCGAGAAGCTCGCGCGGTCCTACATGAAGGATCCCGAGAAGATCGTCACCGCGGCGGCGAGCCTCACCGTGAACCAGGTCGCCCAGAGCTACCTGCCGGTCGAGCCGTGGGACAAGCGCCGCCTGCTGCTGCACCTGCTCAAGAAGGAGGAGCCGGGGCTGACGGTGGTCTTCTGCCGCACCAAGCGGACCGTCGACACCGTCGCGCAGTACCTCGCCGACAAGGGCATCGACGCCCACGCCATCCACGGCGACATGTTCCAGAACAAGCGGAACAAGGTGATCGACCAGCTGCGAGCGGGCCAACTCGGCGTGCTGGTGGCCTCCGACCTCGCCTCGCGCGGGCTCGACGTCGAGGACATCACCCACGTGATCAACTACGACCTTCCGGAGGATCCGGAGGTCTACGTGCATCGGATCGGACGAACCGCCCGCGCGGGCCGCTCGGGCGTCGCGTGGACCTTCGTCTGTCCGGATCAGGGCGAGCTGCTCACCGCGATCGAGATGCTGGCGAACACCGAGATTCCGCGGCTCGAGTACCCCGACTTCGAGCCAGGGCCGGTGCCCGCGGAGGTCCGTGCCCAGCGCGAGCTCGACGAGAAGCGCCGCAGCGACCGCTCGGTTGCGCAGAACCGCTTCGCCGTCGCCGTGCCCGTCGCCGAGGCGGTGGACCCGAGTCGTTTCCCCGGCGGAATCGTGCCCACCTCGGCGCCCACGAAGCGCCTCGGCGGACGAACGCGAACCCGTCGGCGCTGAGTTTCTGATGCCTCCGAACGGTCGGAGGCACGCCATCGAGCCTGCCCATGGCCTCCGAAGAGCTCGCCCTGCCGGGCGGCGCGGAAGGGCGGCGGCTCGGAACAGGTCTCCGCGGGATCCATGCACGGATCCCCGCCGAGGATCGAGCCGGTCGAGCAGCGAGCCGGCCGAGGAATGCAGGTTGGATCAGGCGATCGTCATCCACGAGGAGGTGCGCGACGCGCTCGCATCGGGCCGCGGCGTCGTCGCGCTCGAGACCGCGGTGCTCACGCACGGCCTGCCTCGCCGGCCTTGGCCGCAGCCGCCGATCGCCGGATGGCTCCGCGATCCTCATGAGGGACTCGGTCTCGAGGCCGCGTGGCGAGACGACGCGTCGATCCATCTCGAGACGGTTCGGCTGATGGGCGAGGCGGTCCGCGGCGCCGGCAGCGTGCCGGCGGTGGTCGGCATGCTCGGCGGCACGCTTCACGTGGGTCTCGACGGAGACCAGCTCGCGACGCTCGCCGACGCCGCGTCTCCGGCCAAGCTGTCCGCCCGCGACCTCGGCATCGCCTCGTCGCGTCGCGCCGACGGCGGAACCACCGTCGCGGGCACGCTCGCGGCGTGCTCGCTCGCGGCGACCTCGATCCGCGTCATGGCGACCGGCGGCATCGGCGGCGCGCATCGGGGCTGGAACACCACCGCCGACGTCTCCGCGGACCTGCGCCTGCTTGCCGAGAGCCCGGTGTGCCTCGTCGCGAGCGGCGCGAAGTCGATCCTCGACATCGCCGCGACCGCCGAGATGCTCGACACGCTCGCGGTGCCGACGGTCGGATTCCGCACCAGCCACTGGCCTCGCTTCATCTCGCCGCCGTGCGGCACGATCGCCTGCCCCTGGCAGGTCGACTCCCCTGCCGACGCGGCGGCCGCCTGCCGTCTCCACTGGGGCGCGTTTGCGCAGCGGTCCGCCGTGCTCATGCTGCAGCCGCCGCCCGCTCGCTGGGCACTCGCCGATGCGGGCGAACTCGATCGCGTGATCGCCGAGGAGAGCGCCGCGGCTCCGCGCGATCGCGGACCGGATGTCACGCCGCATCTTCTGCAGCGGCTCGTCGATCGCACCGGCGGACGCACCCTCCTCGCCAACATCGCCCTGCTGCTCTCCAACGCGCGACTCGCGGGAGAGATCGCCACGGCGCTCGCGCACGGGCGCGAGCCCGATCGAACCTGACTCGACCCTCCAAAGACGCCCCACGAGTTGCTGACGATGGAATCATCTCCCGGGACCGGCACCGCACCGAAGAAGAAGACCCGCCGCTCGACGAAGGCGGCGGAGTCGCCCTCGACCGAGGAAGCGGCCGCCAAGACGCCGACGCGAACACGCTCGCGACGCAAGGCCGCGGACGAGCCGACGGCCGCGACGGCTTCGGCTGCGACCGCGGCCTCCGAGACCGAGACGTCCGCGGACGCGCCGGCTGCGCCAGGGCCCGACACCGCGGCCTCGCCCGACCTCGCGGGCGAAGGCGCCCCTCCCAAGAAGCGAAAGCGCGTCCGCCGCAAGAAGACCGCCGGCGAGTCCACCGACGATTCGAGCGCCGTCCCGGCAAGCGAACCTTCCGCGGGCGGAGAGACCGCGTCGGCGCCGGCTGCCCCCGCGGCACCGCCGCAACCGGCGTCGATGGATGGTGTCGCCCCGCCGTCGGGCGCCGAGGGTGCGGGAGAGCCCGGCAGCGGCAAGCGCAAGCGTCGCCGCCGAAGGCGCCGCCGCGGCAAGGGGCAAGGCGTTCCCGGTGAAGGCGGCGCGGCGGTTCAGCCCGGAGGCGGACCGTCGGCTCCGCCCGAGCCGACCGAGGTCGAGGTGCAGGAAGGCATCGTCGACCTCGACGGCAGCGAGGGACGGCTCCGTCAGTTCTCCAACGGCTTCGTGTCGAGCCCGCAGGATCCGTCGATCCCGCGGTCGATCGTCGACCGCTCGCGGCTTCGCCAGTGCCAGAGGATCGTCGCCCGCACCGGGATGATCCGCGGGCACCACCGCCGGCAGGTGCTCGAGGTGCTCGAGGTCGAAGGTCACGCCGTGGAGGCGTACCTCGATCGCCGCACCTACGCGGAGCTCACGCCGCTCGATCCCCAGCCGCGGATGTGCCTCGAGTTCCGAGGGTGCCCGCCCGCGAACCGGCTGATCGACCTCTTCTGCCCGATCGGCTTCGGCACCCGCGGCCTGATCGTCGCGCCGCCGAAGGCCGGCAAGACGATCCTGCTCAAGGACATTGCCGCCGGCATCAAGCACAACCATCCCGAGGTCGAGCTGGTCGCCCTGCTCATCGACGAGCGGCCGGAGGAGGTCACCGACTTCCGCCGGAACGTGCCCGCGACGGTGCTCGCCTCGAGCAACGACCAGGACATCGAGACCCACATCACCCTCGGCATCGCGGCGATCGAGCGGGCGAAGCGGCTCGTCGAGGCGGGGCGAGACGTGGTCGTGCTGCTCGACTCGCTCACCCGGCTCGGACGCGCGTTCAACAACAGCCGCCGGTTCGGATCGAGCGGACGGACCATGTCCGGCGGACTCGACTCCCGCGCTCTGGAGATTCCCAAGCAGCTGTTCGGCGCGGCCCGCAAGGCCGAGGAGGGCGGCTCGCTGACGATCATCGCGAGCTGTCTCGTCGACACCGGCTCGCGGGCCGACCAGATCATCTTCGAGGAGTTCAAGGGCACCGGGAACATGGAGCTGATCCTCGACCGGTCGATCTCGGAGAAGCGGGTCTTCCCGGCGATCAACCTCGCCGCCTCGGGCACCCGCAAGGAGCACCTCCTGCTCTCGGAACGGGAGCTCAAGACGATCACCGCGCTTCGCCGTCGGCTCCTCAGCCTGCCGCCCGCGGTGCAGATCGAGCAGCTCCTCGCGGCCCTCAAGCGGTTCGAGACCAACGAGAAGCTCGTGGCAGGCTGACCCTCGCCGCCGCCGGGCGGTCGCACCCTTGGTCAACCCGTCGGGCTTGTGGTACACCCACCGCCATGGCGAACGAAACGCGTCAGAACGTCACGGCGGGCGCCTTCGTGATCTCGGGCGTCGTCCTCGCGGTGGTCACGTTGGTCATCATCCAGAGGCTCACCCTCACCCCCCAAACGACCTATCAGGTCCGCTTCACGGTCGAGGAGGGCGTCGGCGGGATCAGCGCCGGATCGGCGGTGCAGGTCGGCGGGCTTCCCCGCGGCACCGTGACCGCGGTCACACCGATCTTCGACGACGGGCGGCTCGTCGCGATCGAGACCGCGATCGAGATCGATCGGACGATCCGCTTCTCGAGCGACGCGACGGTGCTTCGCATGTCGCCGCTGCTCGGCAACGTCGGCTTCCTCAACTTCGCGAGCCTCGGCGGCGGTGCCGGCTCCACGGTCGTCGAGCCCGGTGGCACGATCGAGGCAAGCCCGAGTCCCGGCATGCTCGCGACGATCGTCGGCGGCGAGAACGCGGCGGATGTGGGCGAGGTCATCGAGAACGTGCAGCGGCTCTCGGTGCTGCTCGGCGACGAGGTGCCGAAGGACTACAACGAGTTCGTGCGTCCCTCGCTCGCCGACGTCCGGACGGTGGTGGGCGATGTCGCACAGCGATGGCCGACTTGGAGCGGCGAGGTGTCGACCACGCTCGCCAACGCGGTGCAGGCCTCCGCAGCGCTCGTCACGGGCATCGACGACGCCAAGGCGCTGATCGAGCGGGCCCAGGAGCCCGTCGACGGCCTCGCCCAGCTGGTCCGGACCAACGCGCCGAAGGTCGAGTCGATCCTCGCCGACGCGAAGAACGCGAGCGAACAGGTCGACGTCCTCGTCAAGAACCTCAACGAGGAGGCGATGCCGCGGCTGCTCGGCGTGCTCGGCTCGGCGCAGACGGCCCTCGACGACGTCGGCGCGATGCTCGACAACCTGCGACCGGAGGTCGCGCGGCAGATCCCGCAGATCCGAACGATGCTGACCGATCTGCGCGAGGCCTCGAGCGAGCTGAAGCTGTCGATGATCGAGATCCGCCGCAACCCGTGGCGGCTGCTCTACCAGCCCACCAGCGAGGTCGTCGCGCACGAGAACCTCTACGACGCGGCGCGGAACTTCACGATCGCCGCCGCCGACCTCAAGGTCGCCGGCGAGAGCCTGCAGCAGGTGCTCGCCAGCGATCCTCAGGCCTTCGAGGACGATCCCGAGCTCGCCCGCGCGATCCGCGAGGATCTCGGCGACCAGCTTCGGCGCTACGAGGACGCGCAACGCGACCTCTTCCGGATCATCCTCGCGAAGCCCTGACCCGTGGAGGAGTCCTCGCGCAATCTCGAACGGATGGGCCTGCTGGTGCTCGCCGCGGCGGCCATGGGCTTCGTCGCCGTCGTCGTGTTGCCTCGGCTGCCTTGGACCGATCACAGCACCTACTCCTTCCTCGTTCCGATCGATCGCGGCATCCAGACGCTCGCGCCGGGCTCCGATGTCCTGGCGGGCGGACTCGTCGCCGGAACGGTGGTGTCGATCGATCCGATCCGGAGTTCGCCCGCCTTGACGGAGGACGACGCGCTGCGGGTCGAGTTCACCGTGCCGGAGTCGCTGGCGATCTACGAAGGTGCGCGAGTCCGCCTCGTCTCCGCGCTGATCGGCAGTTCGACCGATGTCGCGCTCGTCGACGCGTTCTCCGCCGGTCGGCCTCGCCTCGCGAGCGGTGCCGAGCTCCCGTGGCTCAAGCCGCCCGAGACGCTCGAAGTGATCTTCGGCACGCTTCACTGGCAACAGATCAAGGGCATCGCCGCCCGCTTCGAACGGATGTTCGACGCGTTTCCGGACGAACGACGGAACTTCAGCGAGCAGACCCAAGCCATCCGGGAGCAGGTCGTCGGCATCGGCGAGACGGTCGAGTCGGACTTCGCGCGATGGGGCCCCGAGAAGGATCGGATCGTCGAGCGCTTCACCGAGGCTCGCGCCGCCGCCGATCGAGCCGTCGCCTCCTTCGAGGCGATCCGATCGTCCTGGCAGGAGCTCGTGCAGGCGTTCAGTCAGGTCGAGGCGAAGGTGAAGTCCTTCTTCCCCGCCGGAGGGGGGAACATGGAGGACCTCAAACTGCTCGGCACGATCCCCGACGCGAGCCGGATCGCCGATTCGTTCCAGAACGTGACCGACGTGGCGCAGGCGATCGCCCCGGCCTGGAACGGGCTCGTCGACGTTGTCCGAGGACCGTGGTCATGGGCCTTCGACGACGTCCGGCTCTCGATCGCGAACATGACGCTCGCGGTCGGTCAGTTCGGTCTGATCGCGAAGGACCTCGAACGCGATCCGCTGGCGGCGCTGGCGGAGCTGCTCGGCGTGGTGGCGGGCACGATTCCGGACCAGGCGACGCTCGACGTGATCGCGACCGACGAGGCGATGCGCCGGTTCGCCCGCGCCACCGCCGACGTGCGGGCCGCCCGCGCGGCGATCGAGGCCTGGATCCGCCAGCCGCCGCCCGAGGGCGCCGGCGATCCGGTTCCGGCCGAACTTCGCGCCTGGTTCGAGCGATCCCAGCAGGAGTTCGCCGACGCGGCGAACGCGCTCTTCCGCATGCGGATGAAGACTCCGTGAGCCGCGGGGCGAACCTCCCGCGCGTCCACATCGGCGACCCTTCGGATCCGCGGCTCGATCCCTTTCGCGGAATCCGCGACCGCGCGCTTCGCGGCGACTCGGGTCTCTTCATGGCGGAGTCGGCGCGGGTCGTGGGGCGACTGCTCGCAAGCGACTACGCGATCGAGCGGATGCTGCTCTCGACGCGAGCGAGGGCGGAACTCGATGCCGCGATCGCCGCGCGGCTTGCTCGGCGTCCCGAGGAGCCGATCGAGATCCTCGAGGTGCCGGACGGTCTCGAGACGACGATCGCCGGTGCCCGCTTCCACGGAGGAGCGTTGGCGATCGGGCGTCGCCCGCGCCCGCGGCCATCGGTCGAGTCGGTGCTGCGGCGCGCGGAAGGAGTCCCACGAAGGATCGTGCTGCTCGAGGGGCTGACCCATCCCGACAACGTGGGCTCGATCTTCCGCAGCGTCGCCTGCCTCGGCGGCACCGGGATCCTCCTCGACCAACGCTGCGCCGATCCGCTGCTGCGCCCGACGATCCGCTTCTCGATGGGACGGGTCTTCTCGATGCCGTGGACGGTCGCCGAGGACTGGCCATCATGCCTCGACTCGCTGCGACGCGAAGGCTTTGCGATCGTGGCGGCGGAGACCTGCGAGGGGGCCGTCCCGCCGCGCGACATGCCGCGCGATCGCGACGTCGCGCTGCTCGTGGGCTCCGAGGGTCACGGGCTGTCGAGCGAGAGCCTCGCCTTCGCGGACTTGGTCGTCCGCATCCAGACGCCGCCGGGGAGCGGCGAAGGCGGCGGAGACGTCCTCTCGCTCAACGTCGCGGTCGCGTCAGCGATCCTGCTCCACGAGCTCGCCCGCTGACGGTTGCGCCGCGGAGGTCGGCGACAGCCCCGAGGAGTCGCGCTCGAGCTCCTTCTCGTCGATCCGCTCGATCGAGGCGCCGAGACGGTTGAGGGCCTCCTCCATGCGGTGGTAGCCGCGGTCGAGGTGGTAGACCCGATGCACGATCGTCTCGCCCTCGGCGGCGAGCCCCGCCAGGACCAGGCATGCCGAGGCCCGCAGGTCGCCCGCCATCACCGGCGCGCCGATCAGGGGCGGGCCGCCGGCGACCACCACGACCGAGCCCTGCCGGAAGAGGTTCGCGCCCATGCGGGTGAGCTCCGCCACGTGCATGAACCGCTCGGGGTAGATCTTCTCGGTGATGACGCTGTTGCCGCGGGCGAGGGAGAGCAGCGCCATGAACTGCGCCTGCAGGTCGGTCGGGAAGCCCGGATGGGGCTGCGTGGTGACGACGGTCGGGCGGAGGTTCCGCTCCGAGCTGACCCGGACGGTGCAGCGGGTCGGGTCGGCGTTCGCGTCGAGTGGATCGATCCGCACGCCGATCTGCTTGAGTCGATCGATCGCCGCGAGCAGCGCGTCGAAGGGGAAGTCCTCGAGGACGACGTCGCCGTTGGTCATCGCGCCCGCGATCGCGTAGGTGCCCGCGACGATGCGGTCGGGAATGACCTCGTGATCGGCGCCCCCGAGCGCCTCCACACCCTCGATCACGATGCGAGGCCCGCCGGCGCCGCGGATCCTCGCGCCCATCGAGTTGAGAAGCTTCGCGAGATCGACGATCTCCGGCTCGCACGCCGCCGACTCGATGATGGTGGTGCCTTCGGCGAGCGCTGCGGCGCTCATGACGTTCGCGGTGCCGAGCACCGTCGAGCCGAACGGGCCGCCGAGGAAGATCGTCGCGCCCCGCAACCGAGACGCGGTGGCGATGATGTCGCCCCCCTCGAGCCGGATCTTCGCCCCGAGCGCTTCGAGGCCCCGCAGGTGCAGGTCGACCGGCCTCGCCCCGAAGGCGCATCCGCCGGGCATGGAGACGACCGCGCGGCGGCGGCGGGCAAGCATCGGGCCGAGCACGCAGATGCTGGCCCGCATGGTGCGCACGATCTCGTACCGGGCGTGGCTCTGGTCCGGATCCACGCACCGGAGGTCGATCGTGTCCCCGGTCCGCTGGACCTCCATGCCGAGTTCGGCGAGCAGACCGCCCATGTTGCGCACGTCGCTCAGGTCGGGCACGTTGCGCAGTCGGATCGGCTCGTCGGCGAGCAGCGAGGCCGCCATCAGCGGCAGGGTGGCGTTCTTGGAACCATCGACGCGAAGGCGACCGGCGAGTCGTCGGCCACCTTGGATGCGGAAGGTGTGCATGGAGCGGCGGGTCCGTCCGGGAAGACGCGGGAGAGCGTCGAGCATCGGGCGTCGGAGCCTTGCGGCTGCAGCGGAAACCCGCGTCGTCGGCACAGACCGAACCGCGGGCGCCTCCTTCAGCCGACGCTTGCGAAGACGACTCGCGGGATCCTACCGGCACGCCGATGACGCTTGGGGCCGATGCCCGATGCAGTCGCCGTCCACGACGGCAGGAGGAGGGAAGGATGATGAATCGCCTTGCGATCGCCGCGACCTTCGTGTCGCTCTGCGCGACGTCCGCCACGTTCGCCTCGGATCCGCCGGCGAGCTTCACGCTCACCGGCACGGTGCGCGACTTCAAGGAGCGGACGGCGCCCGGCGGGCATCCGGACTTCGAGTTCGGGATCTCCGGCCTCGCGTTCAAGAACGTGCTCGAGGACCTCGACGACGACGGCAAGCCCGTCTTCAGCGGCACCGGCATCCTGCCCGGCCGCGGCATCTGGATGCTCGGAGACGGCACCCGAATCTCGCCGCGGGTGTACGACCTGGTGCGGGCGGCGGGCGGCGAGGTCGGTCCGGAGCCGTACCGCATCCGGACGACCACCGGCGCGGTCAACTCCTCCGCGACCTTCCACCAATGGTTCCGCGACGTGCCGGGCGTGAACACCTCGCGCTCGCTCGAGATCGAGCTGGTCCGCCAGCCGGACGGCCTCTACGTCTTCGACAGCGCGACCATGGAGCCCTACGCCTCTCGCGGCGGGTTCTTCCCGATCGACGGCGAACTGTTCGGCAACTCCGGCGGCACGCCCGACCACAACTACCACTTCACCTACGAGATCGTGGCGGACTTCGCCTTCGACGCCGACGCCGGGCAGGTCTTCACCTTCACCGGCGACGACGATGTGTACGTGTTCATCGACGGCAAGCTCGTGATCGATCTCGGCGGTGTCCACGACGCCGCCACGCAGACCATTCCGCTCGGGCAACTCGGCCTCGTCGACGGGCAGAGCTACCGCATGCACTTCTTCTTCGCCGAGCGGCATCGCGTGCAGTCGAACTTCCGGATCACCACGAACCTGCTGCTCAGCCCCACCGGCGCGCAGCTCGTGACCGCGGCGTTCGACTGACCCCGTCGGCCACGATCGCATCGAACGAAGCACCTCGACCGCCGCCCCTCGCCGGGCGGCGGTCTTACACTGCGGGCGTGAGCCAGACCCCCACCGCCGCGACCGACGCGGCCACCGTTTCCGAGCCATCCGAACCCGTGCTCGCTCCCGCGGAGATCCACGCCGTCGGCCCGCAGGAACCGGCGCGGGGCCGCGTGGTCTCGTCGAGCCTCTGCATGAAGGGCAAGTCGGCGAGCTTCGTGCGGCACGTCGCGATCGACGTCGGCGACACGCCGCTGGCCGGTCGCTTCCGGGCCGGGCAGTCCTTCGGCGTCGTCCCGCCCGGCCTCGACGAGCGGGGTCGCCCGCACAAGCTTCGCCTCTACTCGATCGCGAGCCCGAGCTTCGGCGAGGACGGCGAGGGCCGGGTGCTCGCGACGACGCCCAAGCGACTCATCGCCGAGCGCACCCCCCAGCGGGAAGGGGACGATCCGGAGGATCACCGCCTGTTCGTCGGAGCCTGCAGCAACTATCTCTGCGACCTTCGGCCTGGCGAGGAGGTGATGGTGACCGGCCCGAGCGGCAAGCGGTTCCTGCTTCCCCTCGATCCGTCCAAGCACGACTACCTCTTCCTCGCCACCGGAACGGGCATCGCCCCCTTCCGAGGCATGGCGCTCGAACTGCTTCGCCACCCGAAGGGTCCCTGTGGCAGCCGGATCGAGTTCGTGATGGGCTCGCCGTACACCTCGGACCTGCTCTACGACGATCTCATGCGCGAACTCGCCGCGGAGCATGCGAACTTCGCGTACCACCCGGTTGTCAGCCGCGAGCGCCGCGAGGACGGCGGCCGCGGCGAGTACGTGCACCAGTACCTCGAACGCCGCCTCGACCGCTTCGGCGAGATGCTGGCGAACCCCCGCACGCTGATCTACATCTGCGGCCTCGCGGGCATGCAGAGCGGCGTCTTCTCCCTGCTCGGGCGGCACGGCTTCGCCGATGGCTACCTCCGGGTGGCCGAGGAACTCGCCGGCATCGATCCGAAGGACTGGACCCCGGAGCAGATCCATCGACGCGTGCGGCACGCGCCGCGCTGCATGGTCGAGGTGTACTGAACGCCGTGTTCGCAACGCGTGAAACGACGA
>JBMTTG010000006.1:0-31009 GCA_049449095.1 Phycisphaerales bacterium
CGACGGCGCGATCGCGATCCGAAGGCTCGTCACGGCGCGGGATGGGGCGATCTCGGCTCGATTCGTCGCCGATCCCACCGGCGATGAGGGCTCCGCGTGGCGCCTCCGCTCGCTCGCCGTGCATGCGGGCCGGTGGATCGAGATCAGGGACGCGGCGCGATCAGCATCGGCGACTCGAGCAGGAGCCGATCCTGCACCGGGCCGTGCAGGCCCTCCCGAAGCTCGATGACGAGTTCGCCCGTATCGATCGGCGCGGCGATCGCGATGCTCGGATCCTCGCGCGAGAAGCGGTGCCGAAGGACTTCGCGCGACCCGTCGAGCACGCGCATCTCGAAGTCGCCGAAGCGCCGCATGGTGTCGGGCAGGGTCGCGATCGCCGAGAGCACGGAGCCCTTCGCGACGCGGTAGCGGACCCGCACCGGCCCGGAGATCTCGACGTCCCGCGAGGCGATCGGCGCGGTCGAATCGGCGCTCCGCGGACTCGGAAGCCAGAGACGCTCCGATCCGTCGATCGCCTCGACCGTCGGCACCATCGAGGCGAGCAACTCGATGCGAGCAGGCGCGAGCAGCAGCGCGGCGAAGTCCTCGAGCGGCAGCGTGATCGAAGGCCGACTCGATCCGGGTTGGTCGCCGCTGCGGACGAGGTCGATCGTCGCCGCCTCGCCGCGGCGCGTCGCCTCGCGAAGACTCGGCGGCGAGGTGCGGAACGACGCGACGTCGACCACCGTGCCGTCGCGGGCCTCGAAGCGGATCGCGCCGGGCGCCTGCCTGCTCTCGAGGAAGTCGAGTCGCGCGACGACCTCGAGCGGCACCCGCCGGACCGATCCGTCCGCGAGCGACTCGATCGCGACCTCGCGATCGAGTTCGGTGACGAGCCCCTCGATCCGATCGCCGTTGGCGAGCCGCACCCGATCGGCCTCCGCGGTTGGATCCGAGGTCTCGGACGATGCGGACCCCTCGATCGAGATCGATCGCGTGCGCTCGAGGTCGATCGAGATCGCGCCGAGCCAGGGATGCATCCAGCGAAGCGTCCCCTCGGCCCGATCGAGCCGACCGGGGAATCGCTCGCCGTTCTGCATCGCGATCGACGGTCTGGCCTCGCCGATCGGAGCCCGATCGATCCAGAGGATCGCCACCACTTCGCCGAACGCGGCCGACTCGTCGCGATCGCCGTCGGGCCGGCGCCACTCGACCGCTCGGCGATCGCCTGAAGGCAGCACGCGCAACACGTCGATCCGGCGGCCGTCCGCCAGGACGAGCTGCGCTCGATCGGCGCTGGCGGTGGCCGGCGGCGCCGCAGCCGAGGCGGTGCGTTGTGGCGACGCTTCGACCCGAGCGCCCGCAGCCGTCGCGACGAGCATCGTCGCGGCGATCGCCGTCAGTGCTCGTCGGAACGATCTCATCGCTGGAAGATCGGCAGGTATCGCTTGGGCATCTGCAGGATCACCAGCCCCATCGCCGTCGCATAGGCGCCGCCCTGCTGCGGATCGAGCCAGCCTCCCGAGGCGGTCTGCTGCGCGAGCAGGTCGTCGCGGATCGCCGGCCACCAGCGCGTCCACCACGTGCCGCCGGCGAGATACATCGCCTGCACCGCGTAGTAGTGGCCGTAGTAGTAGTGGGCCTGGCTCATCGCCGATCCGCCCGACGGCTTCGCCTGCCGCAGCAGGTACTCCAGTCCCTCGTCGATCGCCTGATCGCCGTACTGCCCGGCATAGAAGAGCGTCGCGACGCCCGCCGCCGAGCGCGGCCACGCGCTGCCCCCGGCGGTGCGCATGTACTTGAAGCCCCCGTCGGGGTTCTGGCACTCCTTCACGTACTTGACGGCGCGTTCGATCGTCTCCGACGGCACCTTGATCCCCGCGTTGCGGGCCGAGCGAAGCGCCATCACCTGGCAGATCGTCACCGACACGTCCGCGTCGTAGGGGACGGGGTTGTAGCGCCAGCCGCCCTCCTCGTTCTGGCTGTTGACGATGAGCTCGACCGCCCGCTCGAGCGCGTCGCGGACCCGCGCATCCTCGGGGGTCATGCCGTAGACCTCGCCGAGGAAGAGCGTCGCGAAGCCGTGCCCGTACATCGGGCCATGGCCGCCGTCGCCGGCGATGAGTCCGGTCTCGGTCACCTTGGAGAGGATGTGCTCGAGGGCGCGCCGCACGACCTCGCCGTAGCGGCCGCGCCCGGGCACATGGCCGTCGGCGAGGAAGGCGATGCCGCAGATGGATGCGATGCCGACGTTGTCGACGAAGCGGCCGCGCCCGAACGAACCGTCATCGTTCTGCAGGCCTGCGAGATGCTCGAGTCCGCGCGAGACCGCTTCGTCGAGCCGCGGCGACATCTCCTCGATCGCGGGCGCGTTCTCGGCGCCGCCGAAGCGATCCTCGCCGTCGGATTCCGACGCTCGATCCTGCGAAGGCTCCACCGGCACCGCATCCTGCGCCAGGGCCTGCGACGAGATCGAGAGGGCGACCGCGGCCGCAAGGCGGGCGGCGATCGAAGGCACGGCGATGCGACGCGACGCGACCGCGTCGGCACGGGCAATTCGAATCGATGAAGCGCTCGGGCGCGGCGTGGTCACGGTCGTGCCTCCTCGGCCAGGCGACGGTAGTACTGCTCGGTGAGGCGACGGTAGATCGACGAGACGCGATCACGGCGCCCCTGCCTCACCAGCTCGCGGACCCGCTCGGGAAGGTTGCCCCACTCGACGCGTCCCTCCTCGAGCATCGCGCCGAGCTGCGCCTCCTCGAAGGCCGGCGGCATCGCTTCGCCACCCTCGGCCGCGGCGCCTTCCTGCCGAGACTCGCTCGAGGTCGACGAGGCGCCGGCCTGCTCGCCCTGCGAGGGTTCCGACTCGCTCGAACTCGAGGAGCTCGAGCTCGAGGACTGCTGCTGCTGGCGCTGGCGTTGCCGCTGCGCACTCTGGATGAGCGCTTCGAGCCGCCGAAGGATCTCCTCCTGCACGCGCTGCGTGCCGAGGCCGAGGTCCTCGCTGGCGTCGGCGTCCTCGGCGGCGGCCTCCTCGAGCAGGCTCTCGCTCGCGGCCATCTGCGCGATCGCCTCTCGGAAGTCGTCGGCGATCGGGCGCTCGCGAAGCCGCTCCGCGACGCGACGGGCCGACTCGGCGGCCGCGGCTTCCGCAGCCTGGTCGACCTCGGCCTCCTCCTCGATGCCGAGCAGTTCATCGAGCGATGGAGGCGGTTGAGCGGCGGCTGGGGACGCCGGGGGCGATCCAGTCGGCGGCTTCTTCGCGGTGCCGGCGCCCGAAGGCTCGTCGCCGGCGCGGCGCGCCACACCGATCGGCGCGACGCCGCTCGATGGTTCGTCCGTGTCACCGACCGACTCATCGCCTTCCGGTTGAACGATCTCCGGCGCGACTCCCTCGCCGGCCTGCTGGCGGGCGTTCTGCTCCTCGAGCTTCGCCAGCAGCGCCTCGCCAAGTTCTCGAATCGAACGCTGCATCGACGCAAGCTCGCGAAGCGCCTCTCGCCTCGCGTCGGCGACGACGCCCTCGCCTGGCGGCTCTTCGGCGTAGGCGCGGGTCGAGCGGTAGACCTGCTCCTGCATGCTCTTGAGAAGCCGCAGCTCCGCGATCGGCGGAATCGCGCCGTCCTCGCCGCCGGCCGCGCCGCCGCCTCCGCCGCCCGAAGCGGCGCTCTGGGAGTCGCCGGTGAACGGATCGTCCTCCTCCGCGAGCGCTTCGAGCGACTCGGCCATCGCAAGCGCCGTCTCCTCGATCCGCGCCTGACGACGCCTGACCTCCCGATCGGTCTCGCCGCCGCGAAGGCGCTCCGTCGCCTCGCGGCTCCATCGATCGATCCAGTCGTGGCTCTGCGAGAAGACTCCGGCCTCCGCGATCGCCTCGGTCTTCGCCTCGAGCGAGTTCGCCTCTTCGCCGACCGTCTCCTGCTCGCTCGCGGCACGCCGCGTCTCGGCAAGCCGGCGCCGCGCGGCGATCTCGCCCCGCTCGATCCGCTCGGAGAGATCCTCCGTCGCGGTGGCGACCAGCCTCTGCCGATCGGCAAGGGCGCGGTACGCCGCGGCAAGTTCCTCGCGGGCCTGACGGGCTGCTTCCCGCTCCGCATCGGCCTCGCCGCGCCGCGCGGCTTCGAGCGCCTCGCGAAGCAGCGTGATCGACCGATCGATCGATCCGAGGGCGTTGCCGACCTCTGGCGGCGCCGCGCGAAGCTCGACGATCGCCTGCGACTGCGCCGAGGCCGCGCGATCGAGGGCCCGGGCGACCTCCGCCGCATCCTCGCCGCCGGAAGCCGCCTGCGTCTCGACCGCACGGGTGTTCCGCTCGAGCATCACCGCGGCGTTCGAGCGCTCGCGAAGCGCCGACTCGGGCCACGAGGGCCCGTCGGCGAGGAGCGAGCGCAACGCTGCCGATTCCAGTTCCGCGCGTCGAAGCAGTGCCTCGATCGAATCGACGAGTTCGGTCATGAGGCGTCGAAGCGTCTCGGTGCGGACCTTGCGGGTGTCCTCGAGAGTCCGTTGCATGCGCTCGAGCGCCTGCTGGGCCGCCTGCTGGGACTGCTGCGCGGCGTCGGTTCGGTTCTCGGAGAGTTCCTGCGCCGCCTCGCGCATCTCCTGCTCGAGGCGGGACTGCCTGGCCTCCTGCGCCGCCTGGCGAAGCGCCTCGGCCTGCGCCGCGTCGCGATCGGCGACCCGCTCGGCACGCTCGGCGATCTCTTCGAGCAGCCGCTCCGCCGCGGACGCCGCCTCGGACTGGCGTCGCGCCAGCGCATCGAGTTCGGCCCGCTGCGACGCATCGAGATCCTCGCGGCTTCGCCCGGCGGTCTCCTCGCCGAGTTCACGGCTCTCCGATTCGAGCGACGAGACCTCGCTCGCGAGGTTCTCGAGCTCCCGCAGGAGCGACCACGTGTCCTCGTCCTGCTCGAGCAGCGAGACGAGCGCCTGCACCTCGCGACGCACCGACTCCGCCGCCGGCTCGAAGGCGCGCTCCGAGGCTCGATCCGACGGTTGACTGGAAGCCTGCTCCGAAGCCTGCTCCGAAGCCCCGTCGCTCGTGGCGCCATCCGTCTCGCTCGAGCCTCCGGACTCCCGAGCCTCCGCTTCGCGAAGCGACTCCTCGGCGCTGCGCGAGGCTTCGCGGGCCTCTTCGATCCGCGAGGACGCCTGGGCGACGAGTTCGGGATCGCGCTCCGACTGGGGCCGATTGCGGAGGAGTCGCTCGGAGATCGAGCGGGTCGCGTCGGCGAGGGCCGACAGCCGCTGCGAAACCTGCGCCTGCGAGGAAGCCGCTTCCGCCTCGCCCCGGGCCGCCTGCTCGAGCACCGCCTGCTGCGACTCGTCGACGCGGATCGCGGCGCGCCGGATCGCCGCGAGCTCGTCGCGCACCTGACGCGCGAACTCCGCCTCGCCGACCACGCGAAGCGTCCGGGGCTGCGATCGGACCGCGTCGCGGCCCGGATAGCCGTCGGTCGCGGTGGCGACGCCCTCGACGAGATCGCCCGCGCCCGCACCGAGCGACTCGAGGGAGAGCGTCGACTCGAACCGCCGCCGCGACGATCGGGCCTCGATCGAGATCGACAGCGGCTCCTCGGCACGGTCGCCTCGCGCGGCGAGGATCGACGCCGACTCGACCGCCACATCGTCGCGCGCCTCGGCGGAGATCTCGATCACCGCCGTCGCGAGCACGCTCTCGTCGCGGGCCGGATCGAGCACCGCGACCGACGGCGGCTCGTCCGCCGCGACGTCGACCCGGAAGGACGGCTCCCGAAGCGATTCGAGCCCATGCTCGTCGCGAAGCCTCGGCTCGATCGTGGTCGGATCCTCGAGCGTCCACTCGGCGATCCATCGCGGCGAGGGCGAGGACTCCAAGCGCACCGTCGCGGTCTCGGGAAGTCCCGGCAGCGTCGAGGCGATCGCCTCCCGGTCCGGCGCGGGCATGGGCTTCGACAGTTCGAGCGAGAGCGTGGCGACGCTTCCGGCAAGCTGCGCCGCCGGCACCGTCGATCGACGATCGGTGCCGGGCCCGAGTTCGAAGCGCCGCGACGATCGCGACGCCGTGGCGTAGGCGGGCGGTTCGATCTCGATCGCGGCGTCGACGATCTCCGGTGGCGTCACCAGGCGCACCGAGGCGATGGGCGTCTCGAAGTCGTCGGTCTCGAAGAGGAACTCGATCGAGTCGGCGTCGCTCGGGATGCGCCGCTCGAAGCGGCGGTCCTGCTGCCTCGTGAGCACGATCCGCTCCCACGGACCCTTCTCGCCGTTGCGCTCGAGTCGATAGAGAGCCTCGACCCGCTCCCGCGCCGGATCGCCCTTCTCGAGCGACGCCGCCAGCACGAAGGGACGGCCTCGCGCCGCGACCGAGCCGTCCTCGACGAGCGACCGCAACGCCGTGCGGGCCGGCCACTGGGCATCGCTCCAGGGAAGGAGCGTGCGCTCGAGCCCGATGCGGGACTCCTGCGGAAGCAGCGCCGACGGCACGCCGATCGCGACCGCGGCGACGAGGATCGCGGCGATCGCGCGGCGAATCCGTTCGGTCCGGATCGGAAGCGCGAGCGCGGAGGCGTCGATCGAGGAGGCCGTCGATCCGACCGCCGACGCGACGATCGGCGAGGTGACGCCTCCGGAGCGCGAGGCGACCCCGAAGTCGATCGCCGCCGCGAGCCGGCCCGAGAGCGCCGGCGTGCGCCGCTCGATGCGAAGCGCGATGTCGAGCGCCGTCGGCCGGAAGCGGATCACCGGCAGGATCAGGCGCCGGAACGACTCGAACGCGAACACCACGATCGCCGCGAGGATCGCGAGGCGAATCGCCATCGGCCAGCGGAACGCCGCATCGAGCAGCACCGAGACCAGCACGAGGCCGCTGCAGGCGGCGATCAGGAGGAGCAGACGCTCCGAGAGCACCGCCACGCGGATCCGAGCCGCGATCGTGTCGAGGCGCCGGATCGCCGGATCGATCGGCGATGCCGATCGCACCGCGTGTCCGCCAAGCCCGGCCGTCGCGTTCCGAGGGTTCATCGCGGGGTGGGTACTCGGCAAGGAGTCGTGGGTGAAGGGCGATTCACGGTGAAGCCGTCTGGAGGCACCATCGACGTTCGCGGAACAGGTCGCATCGGAGTGATCGGAGATTCAGGCGTACCGGAGCAGGCGACGGCCGATCCACTCGGCCAGGAGCAGGAGCAGGGCGACGATCAGGGCGAGCGGACTCGACCAGATCGGTTCGACGATCGGGATCGGCACCACGACCGATCGATCCGGCAACTGCGTCGGAAGGTTCGCGAGCGAGGCTTGATCGGGTTCGATCAGGGCGCCGCCGGTCGCCTCGGCGAGGGCGGCGAGCGACTCGTGGTCGGCTTCGGGATCGCGCCATTCGTCGTCCGGGCGCACGACCTCGACCTGGGCCTCGGTTCGGCCGGCCCCGAGGCGCAGCAGATCCGGGTCGGCGATCCGCAGCGTGAACCGCCCCACCGATTCGGGCGCCCACGCCGCGGCGTGGAGGCCCTCGGACGTGCGGGGCAGGTCGATCTCGCCGATCCGCGTGCCGTCCTCCTCCACCGACACCGCGACCGAGGCGAGATCGAGTTCGAGCGCCCGCGCCTCGGCGAGTTCGAGTTCGACCGTCGTCCGATCACCGAGCGCCATCGAAGCCGGGGCTGCGCGGAGACGGATCGTCGATCCGCCCGACGCGATCGCATCCCGGCCGAGCAGGCGAAGGAGCGGAATCCAGAAGCGCTCCTGCAACGTCTCCCCGCGGCCGTATCGCCAGCGCCACGTCTCGTCGGTCGCCAGATGCAGCACCTGACCGGCGCCGTAGCGCATCCGCGTCAGCAGCGGCTCGCCGGCCTCGCTCTCGGCGAGCGTCTCCGCGGCGGGCTTGAGTCGATCCGGATCGATCGACTGCGCCCAACGAAGCCTCGCCCACAGGGTCTCCGGATCCGAGACCTCCTCCGGGAACCCGCCCGGCGCGTCGGCCGCCCATCCGAGGATGCCCAGGCGACGCGCCGATTCGGTCGGGCGAAGCGAGACGTCGCGATCGATCGCCGGAAGCGCGAGCGGCCCGGAGAAGGGAAGCATCTCCGAGAGCGCCGTGCCTTCCCAGGACCGCGGCGCAAAGCGAGGGCCGCCGACGACGAGCAGCCCCGCGCCGCGCGCCGCCACGAGCTCCCGCATCATCTCGTGCTGCTCGGGCGAGAAGAACCCCGCCGGCACGTCGCCGAGGATGAGCAGGTCGTACGCGGCGAACTCCTCGGGACTTCGCGGCAGCCGTGCGAGGGGAAGGTTGCCCTCCTGCGCGAAGTCGCGATCCGCCGAGACGAGCATCACCGAACTCTCGATCGACGGCTCCCGAACGAGCAGGTTCTTGAGGTAGCGGTACTCCCAGCGCGGGTATCCGTCGACGTAGAGCACCCGCAGCGGCCGATCGACCACCTCGATCTCGAGCGTGCGGGCATCGTTCTCGGCGACGAGGTCGCCGGCCTGCTCCGGATCGGACGGCGACACCTCGACCCTCCAGCGCACGGCGCCGGCACGGTCGGACTTCGCCGCGAGCACGATCGGTTCGCCGATCGACTCGCGATCGACGAGCCGCTCCGCCAGCACCTCGCCGGTCGCCTCGTCGACGAGACGGACCTCGACCTGCCCGAAGGCCCGCGATCCCGACGAAGCGAGGCGCACCTCGATCGGGATCTCGTCGCGCATGAACGCCCTCGCCGGCGCCTCGATCTCCTTGACCGCGAGATCGCCGAGCGGATCCTTCGAGCCGAGCGGCACCGCGTAGACCGGAACGCCCTCCTCGCCGAGGCGTCGGAGCAGATCCCGGCCCGCCGGATCCGGGCTTCGACCATCGCTCAACAGGACGATCGACGAGATCGCGCCGCCCTGCGCCGCCTCGAGCGCCGAGGCGACCGCGCGTCCGATCCTCGTGCGCATCCGGTCGGCGTCGCCGAGATCCGGGATGGGCGATCCTTCGATCGGCGCCAGCGTCGAGACGTCCTCGCCGAAGCCGAGCCACACGAGGTCGTGCCGGTCGGCGATGGTTCGGAACGTGGACTCGGACGCGGCGAGGAGGGATCGAAGCTGCGTGTCTCGGGACTCGCGACTCGGAGCGCCTTCCGCGACGACATCCGCAACGAGCATGCTCTCGCTTCGATCGAGAAGCACCACGACGCGATCCCGCTCGATCCGCTCCCTCGGCAGCACGAGCTCCGGGCCAAGGATGATGATCGCGAGCCAGACGAGGAGCGCCGCGCGAAGCGACGCCAGCACGCTTCGCCAGCCGATCGGCCCAGCCATCTTGAAGTAGCCGAGCCAGGCGATGGCCGCGGCGGAGGCGACCAGCAGCGCCCATCCCCAAGGCGGAATCGGATGCTCGAAACCCAGTTCGAGCGCTTCGGCGCCGGGGGGGATCTCCTCGATCCCAAGCAGCCATCGCCACGTGCCGCTCATGCCCGCCGGCCCTTGGAGGTTGCGACGAATCCCTCGAGGAATGCCGGCGCCTCGCCATCGTCGCGCCGACGTTCCCGCGCCGCGTGGCTGAAGCGCCTTGCGAGAAGGATCTCGAGCACCGCGAGGCCCAGCGCGATCCACGCGAGGATCGCCGCGACCGGAAGTCCCTTCGAACCTCCTGAGAGCAGTTCCGGCATCGCCGAGACCTCGATCGGTTCCGACGCCGACTCCCCCAAGCGGGCCGCGATCTCCGCTCGCGGAGTCGGGACGACGCTCGCGGCCGCCAGATCGATGTTCGCCGCGACGAGGCCGATCTCGCGATCCGAAGGATCGAGCAGGCGGTGTGGGCCCGGCTCGGTGATCTCGCGCTCGAGCAGTCGATCGGACCCGAGCTCGATCACCTCGCCCGACGGCGCGCGGACGCTCGTTGCGGGCGGCGCGAGCGTGCCGGCCTCGCCCACCACGAACCTTCGACCGCGCTCGCCGCGCGAGAGCCCGCTTCGAAGAAGCTCCTGGGCAAGCGGCACCATCAAGGGACGGATCGGAAGGTCGCTCCAGGCGAGATCGGCCGCGATGGCGAAGAGGACCAGTGAACCGCCGCTCGCGGGATCGCTCGCCGCCACGACGATCGGATCACCGGACGACGCGGCCTTCGGTGCCCCGGATGCCTCGTCGCCCTCGTCCGTGTCGGAGAGCGCCAGCACGATCTCGTCGGAGGAGGGTGGTGCTTCGAATGCGAGCCGGCGGAAGATCGACACCGGCGCAACCAGGTCGACCGCCTCGGCGCCGATCGCCGGAAGCCATGAGGCGCCGACCCGACGCGGATCGATCGACCGTGGTGCGTCGAGGCTCTCCTCGACCTCGCGGCGCAGCGCCCAACCGTCGCCAAGCGGCGAAAAGGCCGCAAGACGATCGAGCCACTCGTGCGCGAGAAGATCCGGCGGCGGAAGCACGAGCACGAGACCGCCTCGATCGACGAGCGCTCGTGCCGCCTCCCATCCTTCCGAGGCGATTCGGTCGGGTCGCAGGATCACCAGGGCGTCGAGGTCCCGGACGGTTCGCGCCTCGAGAAGCCCTGGCTCGATCGGCACCGTCTCGACCGGCGCTTCGCGAGATGGCGCCATCGCGCTCGAGATCCAGTCCGCTCCGCGCGAAGTCGTCTCGCCGACGATGCCCACTCTCGAACGCAGGCGGGCATCGATGGTGGCGTGACGGCGATCGTCGGCCGGTTGCCCATCCGGATCGATCGAGACGACGAACCCGATCCTCGAGTCGACCTCCTCGCCGCCGACGGGAAGCGGCATCGAGAGATCGACTTCCGTGGAGGCTCGGCCCGCCGGCCACGCGACGCGACGTTCGACGGCTTCGGGCAGTTCAGGTCCCGCGACGACGACTCGCGACACCGACTCCTCGAGCGGACCTTCGCGCTCGAGCCGCACCCGCACCAGCGCCGTTGGATCGCCGGTGGGTGAACGCGAGGCCTCGACCTGCGAGATGCGGATGTTTCGGATCGGCGCCTCCGCCGGCTCGCGAACGACGAGCCTCGTCGCGGGAGGCTCCTCCTCGATCGGCGCTTCGGGCGGAAGGCTCCCGGCGCGAAGCGCGCTCAGGACCACGATCGCGTCGGCCGCCATCTCGGCCTCGCGCGGCTCACGCGCCAACTCGATCGCGCCGCGAAGGTCCGTCGGCATCGAGGTCGCTTCGAGGGATCCCAGCCGGCTTCGCACGCTCGCGAGATCGGTGGTGGTCGCCGCAAGCACGCGTGGCGGTCGAGACGCGAGGATGATGCCCGCTGCGTCGCCCTCCCCCAGCGAATCGAGCAGCTGCTCGGCTTCGTTCCGCAACGAGACGAACTCCTCGGCGGCGCCTTCCTCAGGCTGCGCCATCGAGGCGACGCCGTCATCGAGCACGATCCAGATCCGGCGGCTCGAGGATCCCGGCGATCCGTCGAGGAAGGGTTGCGCGATCGCGAGCCCGACGAGGGCGAGGATCGCCATCCGCACCGCAAGCAGCAGCAGCCGTTCGAGTTCGAGCCGGCGGCGACGGCGGCGGATCGCCTGGGCGAGCAGTTCCATCGCCGCCCACTCGATCGGTTGGCGCCGACGGCGCCACAGCAGGTGGATGAGCAGCGGCACCATCGCCGCAGCGAGGCCCGCCAGCGCCAGGATCGGTGCGGCGAAGGTCACCATCGGCGTGGTGCCTCCACGACGGGACGCCAAGAACGTTCACGCTCGGCGCCGCGGATCATCCGAATCGTCCTCCGCGCAGCATCGCCTCGCGACGCGCCAGGAGCGCCGCGAGCGACGGGCCCACCGAGTCGTGGGTGTCCATGACGAGATGGTCGTAGCCGAAGCTGCGCGCCGTTCGGTGCACCTCGTCGAGGTGGCGTCGCAGCGCTTCGAGGTAGTCGCTGCGGATCGCGCGGGGATCGGCTTCGAGCATCGCTTCGCCTTCAAGGCCGATGAAGGGCGCCGGCTCGTCGAGCGAGAAGCGGAGCTCCTGGCGATCGAGCGTCTGGAGCAGCACGACGTCGTGGCGGCGATGGCGGCAGATCGCGAGCGCCTGCCGCAGCGAGTCGACCGGCCCGAGCAGGTCCGAGACGACGACGACGAGCATCCGGCCCGGGCTCTGGGCGAGCGCCTGGTCGAGCGAGCGCGGCAGATCCGCCACGCCGCCCACGAGCTCGCGCGACAGGACCTGGACGATCGAACGCCATTGGTCGCGCGAACTGCTTCGTCGAAGCGAGGCCGCCAGCGATGCGCCGTAGGTCGCCAGGCCGACGCGGTCGCGCTGCTGCAGGCTCAGGTAGGAGAGCGCCGCCGCGATCGCGACGGCGTGGTCGAACTTCGTCCAGAGGCGCTTCGACCCGGAGGCCGAGGTGCCGCCCCATCCGGTCTTCACCTCGAGCGACCCGTACCCCATCGAGCCCGAGGCGTCGACGAGGAGCATGACGTCGAGGGTCGTCTCCTGCCGGAAGCGCTTGAGGTGGAGCTTGTCGGTGCGGGCGAAGACCTTCCAGTCGAGGTGGCGCAGGTCGTCGCCCGGGACGTAGGCGCGATGCTCGGCGAACTCGACCGCCGGCCCCTGGTAGGGCGAGCGGTGCATGCCGCTGGTCACCCCTTCGGCGATCATCCGCGCGCGAAGATCGAACGATCCGAGCTGCCCGATCGTCTCCGGCGCAAGGTACTGCTCGGCTCGAAGGGTCTCCCCGAGGCTCACGTCGCTCTTCCCTCGCTGGCTCAACGGGTCGCCGAATCGAGCAGGCGCGACGCCTCGTCGCGCTCGACCGGGATCTCTTCGAGGATCGATCGGATCACGTCGTCGACGCCGACGCCATCGGCCTCCGCATTGAAGTTCGTGATGATGCGGTGGCGAAGGACCGGCAGCGCGATCGAGCGGAGATGCTCGGGCGTGACGAGCAGGTCGCCCGAGAGGGCCGCCTTCGCCTTCGCCGCGAGCACGAGGAACTGGCTCGCCCGCGGTCCGGCACCCCAGCGGAGGTACTCGCGCACCTTCGCCGGTCGAGGGCCGGGCTCGTCGAGGCGGGTCGCGCGCACGATGCGAAGCGCATACCGCGCGACATGGTCCGCGACCGGCACGCTTCGGACCGCCTGCTGCAGGCGGAGGCATTCCTCGGCGGAGAGAATCCGCTGCGGTTCGCGGCCATCGCCCTCGGTGGTGCGACGGACGATCTCGAGTTCCTCGTCCTCGCTCGGGTATCCGATGCGGATGTCGAGCATGAAGCGGTCGAGCTGCGCCTCGGGGAGCGGGTAGGTCCCCTCCTGCTCGATCGGGTTCTGGGTCGCCAACACGAAGAAGGGCGTCGGCAACTTGTGCTGCACGCCGCCGACGGAGACCTGCCGCTCCTGCATCGCCTCGAGGAGCGCGGCCTGGGTCTTCGGCGGGGTGCGGTTGATCTCGTCGGCGAGGATGACGTTCGAGAAGATCGGTCCGCGGACGAACCGCAGCTGTCGCGACCCGGTGGCCTTGTCCTCCTCGATGACCTCGGTGCCGGTCATGTCCGAGGGCATGAGGTCGGGCGTGAACTGGATCCTCGAGAAGCCGAGCGAGAGGGTCTTCGCGACGGTCGAGATGAGGAGGGTCTTTGCGAGGCCAGGCACGCCTTCGACCACCGCATGCCCGCCGCAGAACATCGCGATCAGCACCTGCTCGAGGACCTCGTCCTGACCGACGATGACCTTGTGGACCTCTTCGGCGATCCGCCCGGCGGCGCGCCGGACCTCCCGGATCGCCTCCTCGGGGGGCGAAGCCAGGCCCTCGGGCGACGATCCTGAGACTCCGTTCTCTGGCATGGGCACCTCGCGTCCCGGACAAGGTCTGATCGAGCCGCCGACCGTCTCCGATCGGCGATGGCGGCGAGTATAGATCGCGCGATCCAGTCCCCTTCCTCGTGCGTCTCCTGATCGATGCCGGAACTTCCCGAAGTCGAATGCCTTCGACGAACCCTCGAGCCGACGCTCGTTGGAGCGCGGGTCGAGGCGGTTCGCGTGCGACGCCGATCGTTCCTCGAGGCGGCGGGATTCGAGCGGGCGATCGATTCGAAGTCCGCGCGCCTCGCTCCCCTGGCCGACGCGACGATCGACCGGATCGAACGGCACGGCAAGGAACTCGCGATCGTTCCGCGAGGCTCTGGCCACGTGCTTCGGGTACGGCTCGGGATGACCGGAGGCCTGCGCCTCGAGCCGGAGACCAGACGACCCGAGCCACTTCCCCATGAACACGCTCGGTGGATCCTGGCGACGCCGCGTGGGCGATTCCTGCTGCGTCACGCCGATGCGAGGCGGTTCGGCGATCTCACGGTGTTCCCCGATCGGTCGGCCTTGGATCGAGATCGACGGCTTCGGCTTGGTCCGGACGCCTTGGAGAGCCCGCCTGCCGAACTCGCCGCCCACCTCGAGGCCCGACTCGAGAAGACCTCCCGCGCGGTCAAGGTCGCGTTGCTCGACCAGTCGGTCCTGGCCGGGCTGGGCAACATCTACGCCGACGAGAGTCTCTTTCAGGCTGGCCTGTCCCCGAGTCGACCAGCCCGAGCACTGACTCGGGCAGAGCTCGCAGAGCTCGCCAAAGCCATCTCCGGCATCCTCGAGGTCGCCATCGCGGAAGGTGGATCGACCCTTCGGGACTACCGAGACGCTCAAGGTCGGCAAGGCACCGCCCAAGAGCGCCATCAGGTGTACGGGAGGGTCGGATCCCCATGCCTCCGGTGCGGCGGATCAGTTTCTGGAATAAGCCTTGGAGGACGTACCACGGCCTTCTGCGGACATTGTCAACAGTGAATCCACAACGCCACCAGACCTTGTGGGCAGTCCGAATCCACGTGTTATTCACAACTCGACCAGCCCACCCGAACGACCGCTCCAGGGGGGCGGGGTCTATGAAGAAGGAGAGTAGATCAGATATGGATTCTCCTTCGTAGAGTGCCTGTCGTTTTGGGGAGAGGCTTCAAGAAATGGTCGCAAACACCAACTGAAACAGTGTTTATGTGATTGGTGGGTTGGGGGAAACCTGTCCGCGACCCTGTCGGTTTCGGCCCGGTGTTGCCTGAGGCCTTCACCGGCCCACGCACCTTGCCTCCAGCCCGGTGGTTGGGGGTGATGGAACGTCCGTCCCGGGACCGTCCTCCGCGGACAGGGCGAGCCAACTGTCCGGTTATCCACACGAGTCGAACATGGCGCCCCTCAAGGACGACCCCAAGGGCTTGGGGTGTGCTTCGCGGGGGCGGATCCCGGTATCGATTGATCAATCACGAGAGGGTCGGTACCGGTCAGACGGTGGCGGTGGCCTGATCGCCTTGAAGGTCCGACTCGATCCGCTCCACATCGCCGGAAAGCCGTTGGTCGACCTGCCGCCTTGCATCGATCGTTCGGATCGCATGCATCACGGTGGTGTGGTCCCGGCCGCCGAAGTAGCCGCCGATCTCCTCGAGGCTGAAGCGGGTGTGCCGCCGGGCGAGCCACATGCAGACCTGCCGGGGAAGGGCGATCGACTTGTGGCGCCGCTTGGAGAGCAGATCGGTGAGCTTGACGTCGTAGAAGCGGGTGACCGCATCGACGATCGCCTGGATGTTGGGTTGCCCGCTCGGACGATCGGCCGGGGTGTCGGCGGCGATCGCGGCCTTGGCGAGTTCGAGGGAGATGGGGGCGTCCATCGCCGCGGCGAGTCCGCGGACTCGGGTGAGCGCCCCCTCGAGCTCGCGGATGTTGGAGTCGATCCGTGCGGCGATGTAGGCCGGCACGTCGTCGGGCATCTCGAGCCCGAGCATCCGGGCCTTGCCGCGGAGGATCGCGACGCGGGTCTCGAAGCAGGGACGGTCGATCCGCGCGACCAGTCCGCAGTTGAACCGGCTCGTCAGCCGCTCCTCGAGATCGGGGATGTCCTGCGGCGCCGCATCGGAGGAGAGCACCACCTGCCGGCCCGCCTGGTAGAGGGCGTTGAAGGTGTGGAAGAACTCCTCCTGGCTCTGCTCGCGCTTCGACAGGAAGTGGATGTCGTCGATGACGAGGACGTCGACGTTCCGGAACCGGTGCCGGAACTCGTTCATCCGCCCGGCCTTCACCGAATCGTGGAAGGCGTCGGTGAAGGTGCCGCAGGAGATGTAGCAGATCCGCGCGGAGCGGTTGTTGCGGAGGATCGTCTGCGTGATCGCCTGCAGGAGGTGGGTCTTCCCGAGACCGACGCCTCCATGGATGAAGTACGGGTTGTACGCGCGGCCGGGCTTGTCGGCGACCGCGATCGCGGCGGCGTGCGCCAGCCGGTTGCCGGGGCCGACCACGAAGTTGTCGAACGTGTAGTCGGGCGAGAGGAGCATCTGCTCCTCGAACCGCGGAAGGCCTTCGTGGTCGACGGCGGGCTCCGGCGCCGGCGCCGCGGTGAACTCCTCCTCGGGCCCGACGAAGCGCAACGCGAGCAGGCGTCCCGACACCTGCTGCGCGGCCTCGGTGAACTGCCGGACGCAGCAGCGCTGCAGGTACTTGAGCTGCACCGGCTCGCGCACGAGCATCCTGACCACGCCGCCCTCGATGTCGAGGGGCTCGATCTCGTCGAACCAGTGCCTGCACATGTCGGCGTGATGGCGCCGCAGGTAGTCGAGCAGGCCTTGCTTGAACGAAGACTCGAGCCGCGCCATCGGCGCCTCCAGGGACCGCGACAGGAATGCCTTCCCGATCCGCGTATCCGTGCGGGTCGGGTTCGCCCCTCCATGGGCGAGGTGTGATGCTGGGGATCGGTTCCGCGTCGCGAGTCCGAACCGGCGCCGCGGCGGGGCGGCGAATCTAAGGGTGCATCCGCCGAGCGTCAACGCTCATGAGGAATGATCCTCGGATGAACTCGCGGAAGCGGTCTCGGCGAGGCGTTCTCCGCGGGCGGAGGCGTCCCCGCCGCCGTCCTCGGCGAGCTGCTGCTCGTGGCGGCGCCGGTTGGCGCGATGATCCATGAGGACGAGCAGCCGATCGCGATGGGCGCCGCCGTCGATCGCGTCGAGCCGCTCCCGGATCAGGCCGAGCGGGCTGCGCCGCGAGAGGTGCACGACCACCACCGCCTCGGCCTTCCACGCGCGGACAAGTTGCGCCAAGTCCTCGACGTGAAGATGTCGACCGATCTTCGCGCGGCCCCGATGGTCGGCGTCGAAGAAGGTGCACTCGCTCACCACGATCTTCGCCTCGGCGAACTCGGGCCGGTAGAGGAACGGTCCCATCTCGGTGTCGCCGGTGTAGGCCACCAGCGGGATCTCGAGGGTCTTCGTGATCGAGATTCCGCGGGACTTGAGTTCGACGAGCCGGTCCTGCGGGAGGTCGTGGTACTCCTCCTTGAGCTTGCTGCGGCGCTCGATCACCGCCCATCCCATGCTCGGGCTCGTGTGGCTCACCTCGATCGCGCGAAGGAAGAGGTTTGGTCGGATGGCGATCTCCTCGCCGTCCTCGACGCCCACAAGCTCAAAGGGCGTCTTCTGGCGCTCGAGGTCGACCCAGCTCTCGAGCATCCCGCGGATCGGACCCTCGAGCTTGCGATGGCAGACGACGCGTCCGGCGCCGAGCTTCTGGAAGTGACGCTGGCTCAGCCAGTACGGCAGGCCGCCGACGTGATCCATGTGGCCATGGCTGATGGCGAGCGTCGGCGACGGCAACACCATCCGCGGGCACATGCCGATGTCGAAGCAGATGTCGAGTTCCGGCACCTGCACCACCGTGCCTTCGCCGGCGATGCTGAATCCCTGGACCCGGTAGGGGGGGATGTAGAGAAACCCAGGCTGGGTCTCCCGGGCGGGAGCCTTCGGAACCATCGTTGGAGACCTCCTCGAGCAGGGCTTTCGCCCGGCCAGGGACACGAGACGGGGCGAGCGTACGGGTGGGCCGAGAGGTGGTCAATCGTCCGGCGATCCGCGGACCGGATCGAAGTCGCATCCCGATGCGGCCGATGCGACTTCCATGGACGGCGCGCACCATCCAACGACGATCCGTGGAGCCGGCGCAAGCAGGTTCCCGGACGATCCCGAGATGGCCGAGCTTGCCGAGCTCTTCCTCGAAGGGCTTCCTTCGCGGATCGCCGCGATCCGCAAGGCGTGGGAGTCGCGCGATCTCGGTCAGGTCCGGTTCGGAAGCCATCAGCTTCGAGGCGCCGCAGGCGGCTACGGCTTCCCGGAGATCGGCGAGGCCGCCGGCCTGGTCGAGGACCTGCTTCGTCACGCCGATCCGGCGATGCTCGAGACAGCCCCCGCGTCGATCGAGGATCTCGCGGCGGCGATCGACCTGCTCGAGCGACGGCATCGGTCGATCTTCGTCTCGACGCATGCCGCAGAGGGACGCGATCGATGAGCGATCCGGTCGACATCCTCGACCGCACTCCGCGTGTTCTCGCGATCGACGACTGCCCGCTCGTCCATGGCCTTCTTCGCCATCACCTTCGCCGCGAGGGCATCGAGCTGCATCTCGCCTCCTCGGCCGCGGAAGGGCTCGCCCTTGCCAAGCGGATCGATCCGGACGTCGTGCTGCTCGACATCGAGCTCGGGCCCGACGGGGTCTCGGATGGCTTCGCGGTGCTCTCGGAGCTCAAGCGATCGCCCGCGACGTCGGAGACGGTCGTGATCTTCCTTTCGGCAAGCGGCGCGACCGGCGATCGTGTGCGGGCGCTCGATCTCGGCGCGATCGACTTCGTCAGCAAGCCCTTCGAGGCCGCGGAACTCTGTGCTCGCGTTCGTTCGGCGGTGAGGCTTCGCGGCATGGTGAGGATGCTCGCGCAGAAGGCCTCGATCGACGGACTGACCGGGCTGTGGAACCGGGCCCACTTCGATCGCCGACTCGCCGAGGAGGTCTCCGAGAGCCGTCGCTACGGCCGACCCCTCAGCCTCGTGCTCGCCGACATCGACCACTTCAAGCGGATCAACGACGAGCACGGCCATCCGGTCGGCGACGCGGTGATCGGACGCTTCGCGAAGATCCTCGCGACCGGCCGCGCGAGCGACATCCCCTGCCGCTACGGCGGCGAGGAGTTCGGGTTGATCCTGCCCGGCGTCTCGGCGTCGGCGGCGCTGGAGGTCTCCGAACGCATCCGTCGCCGTCTCGGCGAGGAGCGTTGGGCGTGCCGCGACGGGCTTCGCGTCACGGCATCCTTCGGGATCGCGGATCTCGAGGCGCTCGAGCCGGACGACGGCGAATCGATCGTCGCATCGCTGGTCTCGGCGGCGGACGAGTCGCTCTACCGCGCAAAGGCCGCGGGGCGCGACCGGGTCTACTGCCTCGCGTCGACGAGGTCCTGGCGCCGCACCGGCTGACCCGCCCGCGGCTATCGTCGCGGCCATGCCGCGGCACTCCGACGAGGCGCTCTGCATCCGGCACTGGGACTGGTCGGAGACCAGCCAGACGGTCAGCCTCTTCGCGCGGCATCTCGGCCTGGTTCGAGGGCTCGCCAAGGGCGCGAAGCGCGAGCGAGGACGATTCGGCGGCGGCTTCGAGCTGATGACGCTCGGCCAGTTCGAGGCGCTCGGCAAGCCCGACGGCAACCTGCTCACCCTCACCGAATGGACGCTGGTCGAAAGCTTTCCGCGCATCCGCACGGAGCTTTGGGCCAATCGCGCCGCGTTCTACCTTGCGGACCTTCTGCAGCGGCTGATGCCGCCGCACGCGCCGCATCCGGAGACCTTCGAGGCCGCGGTGCGTTCGCTTCGGATGCTCGGCCGCGGCGCCGATCCGATCGAAGTGACCGCACGGTTCGAGTGGGCGGTTCTCGAAGGCGCCGGCTTCGCGCCGCGGCTCGATCTTCCCGAGGGCGCATCCTCGATCGAGTTCGATGCCGCGCATGGCGGCTTCATCGAGGCCGGCTCCGCGACCCCGAGCGAAGCCGGGCGCTGGAAGGTCAGAATCGACACGGTCGAGTGCCTGCGATCGATCGCCCGCGATGCGGCGGATCCGGATTCCCCTTCGGAAGAGGACGACCACGCGCCGGAGCGCTTCGCCCGCGCCGCAAGACTGCTCGCGGTGCATCTTCGCGCGGTGATCGGCGAGGAGCCGCTCACGATGCGCCAGATGTTTCCGGGCCTGCCGAGACGGTGAGGTCGCAAGCCTGCATCGGCCAGGACGTCCTCGATCGAGCGCGTCCGCTTCAATCAGGAGCTCTGCAGGCGCTGCCGAAGCGCCGGTTGCGGCTTGCCGAAGACGTCGGGGACCTCCATCGGCACGTACTTCTGCCGCATGTTGTCGTAGTTCTCGAACTGGCTCCGCGGCTCCTTCTTCGGAAAGAGCACCTTGTGGCATCCGCCGAGCGACGGCGTCGCGGCGAGAAGCACGAGCGCGACCGCAAGACCGCGTCGGGATCGAGGCGAGCGGGAGGCGTTCAAGGCGAGACCTCCATGGCTTCGTCGGACGATTCGGTCGTCGACTCCTTGGCCGCTTCGTCGATGGGCACCGTGACGAGCCGCGAGAACTCGCCGCCTCCGATCGCGTCGCGGAAGACGACGAGCACCGACGCCTGCGGATCGGACTGGTTCGCCAGCGCCGCGGCCGGCAACTCGACCGGCACCTCGAAGGTGTAGTGGGTGCCCATGAATCCGCCTCGCCACGCGTCGCGGACCTCCGCCGGCGAGAACGAGCGCTCGCCGAGGCGGATCGGCTCGGCGCCCTCGATCGGCATCGAGGCCTGGATCGAGATCCGGCCGGTCACCTGGAGGAAGCGGCCGCGGCCATCGACCGGTTCGACGTAGATGGTGAGGTTGGCGGGGATCGTCGAACCATCCTTCGAAGGTGCCGCGACCCGGATCCCGCTCGCCGATCCGACGCCGAGCCTCGCCAGATGCGGCTGCACCGCGAGCGCTTCGGCATCGATCGAATGGGGTGGCGCCGCGGAGAGCGATCTGGCCAGCGCGGCTTCAAGTTCCTTGTTCCGCATCGAAAGGCGGTCGACCTCGATCTCGAGCGACTGCACCTGCTCGCGAAGCGCATCGGCCGGCGTGGGCTTGAGGACCGTCGCGCGGCATCCCGCGATCAGCGGCAGCACCGCGGCGATGAGCACGAGACTTGAACGCCTCGATCGGAGTCGTGTCATGGGGTGCGCACCGATTCGGTTCGATCGCGATCCGGGGCGTGGTGGACGCCGTTGAGTGAACCATGCGGCGCCGCGTCGCTCGGCACGCCATCGACGACCCGGACCTGAAGCGCGAGGTTCATGAGCGACATGCTCAGGTCGACCTCGGTGGTCGCGATCGAGGCGGGCAGTTCGAGCCGTCGCGGCGCGAAGTTGAGGATGCCCTCGATGCCGGCCGCGACGAGGGCGTCCGCGGCCTGCTGCGCCGAAGCGATGGGTGTCGCGACGATCCCGATCCGGATCTCCTTCTCGGCGATCGTCTCGGCGAGCCGCTGCATGGGAAGGACCTCGAGCGATCCGATCCGGAGGCCCGCCTTGGCCGGGTCGATGTCGAAGACCGCCGCGATGCGGAAGCCCTCGTCCTCGAAGCGGGTGTAGCTCATGAGGGCCTTGCCGATGTTGCCGGCGCCGACGAGTGCCACCCGCCATCCCCGATCGGTTCCGGCGAGGCTGTGGAGCCGGACGAGCGCATCCTCGATCGAGTACCCGACGCCCGGATGCCCCGAGAGCCCGAGGAAGCGGAGATCCTTGCGGACCTGCGCGTCGGTGAGGCCGAGCGACTCGCCGATCTCGCGGGAGCGGACCGTGCGATCGCCACGCTCGAGTCGAACCTCGAGTTCCCTCAGATAGGCGCTGACCCGGGCCGCCGTCGGCCGGGGAATCCTCGGTCGCGGGCTCATGGGGCGAGTCTACCAGCGGTCCGATCCGGTCCCGTCGATGGTGGCCGCCAGAGGGTGTCGGCCTCTCGACGATCGTGCGTCAGACCGCACCGCTTCGCCGATGAGCGGGTCGACCCGGCTACTGTGAAGACGAGGACCGCATGCACATCCACGACATCCTCAAGCGCGACGCGACGACCCTGTCCTACGAGTTCTTCCCGCCCCGGACCGACGCGGGGTGGGAGTCGCTCTTCGAGTCGATCCGCGCCTTTGAACCGCTCGATCCGTCGTTCGTCTCGGTGACCTACGGGGCCGGCGGTTCGACCCGAGACCGCACCCACGAACTCGTGGTCCGACTGCGCCGCGAGACGACCCTCGATCCCATCCCGCATCTCACCTGCATCGGGCACACCCGCGCGGAGATCCGCGCGATCCTCGAGCGATACGCCGAGGCGGGCGTCTCGAACATCCTTGCGCTTCGTGGAGATCCGCCGCGGGACGGGGCGACGCTGCCGGCGGGCGACTTCCCGCATGCGATCGACCTCGTGCGGGAGATCCGGGCGGCCGGCGAGGCGCTGGGCGTGCCGGGCGGCTTCGGGATCGGCGTCGCCGGGTTTCCCGAGGGCCATCCCGAGACCCCCAACACGCTGCGGCAGATCGATCACCTCAAGGCGAAGGTCGATGCGGGCGCCGACTGGATCTGCTCGCAGATGTTCTTCGACAACCGCGCGTTCCTCGACTGGTGCGAGCGGTGCCGGCTCGCGGGCATCTCGATCCCGATCCTCGCGGGGATCATGCCGATCACGAGCCTCTCAGGTCTCGAGCGGATGGCGGACCTCGCGGCGGGCACCCGCTTCCCGGCGCCGCTCCTGAAGGCGCTCGACCGCTGCAAGGACGATCCGGAGTCGGTCGAGCGGGTCGGCACGCATTGGGCGGCCGAGCAGTGTCGCGACCTGATCGACCAGGGCGTCCGCGGCATCCACTTCTACACGCTCAACAAGTCCCGCGCGACTCGCGAGATCCACCGGACCCTCGGCTTGCGCGGTCCGGCGTCGCTCGCGTGAGAACCGTCCGGTCCCCGAACTACTTGCCCGGCTCGTCGCCGAGCCAGACGGCCCGAAGCACCGCCGCGAGCGACTCGGTCGCCTCGTCCTGACGCATCGGCAGGAGGCCCTCCTCGACGAGCGTCTGCAGATCGAGCTGGTGCCCGATGAAGGCGAGGACGAGTCCGTATCCCGCGGCGTCCCGCCCCATGTTCATGCGGTTGCGGCAGACCTCCGCGACCGCCTCGAGACGCTCGCGAGAGGGAAGGATCCCCTCCGCGTAGCGGGTGTCGATCATCTCGGGATAGTCGGTGAAGAGCTTGCGGAGGGTGAGACCGGCGGAGAGGTAGAGCCCGGCGCCGATCTGCGCACTCGCAAGGCCCGCGGTCGCCATCGGATGGTCCGGCTGCATGCGAAGCGCCGACTCGAAGCGCCGCTCGGCCTTGAAGTAGTCGCCCTTCGCGACGAGCTTCTGCCCCTCCTCGATCAGCTCGCGCACGCGGTTGCGCTCGCCTTCGGTGAGGCTCTCGACGAGCCGCCCGTGGCGAAGGATCTCCGCCATCTCCTCGATCGAGAGCGTCCGCTCCTCGGGGACCGCGGCGAGCGGATCATCGTCGTCCCGCGGATCGCCAAGCGGGTCGCGACCTCGATCGCCAAGGCCGGGAAGCCTCGCGGTCCCGCCGGCGAGGCGATCCGGTTCGTCGTTCGCATTCGGATCGACCGCGGACGGGTCGCCGAGCTCCTCGCCGGGCAGGCGAACGCCCCCGCCGTCGCGGGTGGAGGCCTCCTCCGCTTCGAGCAGCGCCTCGTCGAGTTCGCCGCGGAGGTTCATGCGGAGCATCTCGAGCTGCTCGCGGACCGCCTCGACGATCCGAGGATCGGCAACCACTTCGACGTCGGCCCGGTCGGCGTACTGCTCGAGGATCCTTGTGACGATCCGCTCGTAGGCCGGGTCGGTGCCGGGTCGATTGCCTTCGAAGCGACCCCCCACCATCGACGGATCGACGGCCCCGCCGAGACCGCCCTCGACTCGCGCGCCGGTGCGCATCGACTCCGGCACCGAGCGGTTCTCGAGATCCTCCTCCGGCGGGGCGAGCGGGTTGAAGTACGGCACGCCGACCTGCGCCATGCCGATCGCGCCGGCCCGCACGTCCTCGACGAGCCTCGCGCGATCGAACGGCGAGACGTTGAGGCCAAGCAGCGGATCGGTGACCGGCTGCGAGCGCACGCCGCGAAGCGGGGACGCCGACACGAGCGCGGATCCGCGCTCGGCGTCGCGCACGAGACCAAGCTGCGTCGTGCCGACCGCGGTGCCGTAGAGGTTGCCGCTCATGATCGCGGCGGTCGAGCGATCGAGGCGGATCTGGCGCTCGACGAGCCCTTCGACCTGCTCGACGTTGGTGTAGAGCGGAAGCTGCGTGTACTCGCGCCGGAACTGGTAGACGCCGAGGCCGTCCGCGACGCGGAACTGGTCGTTTCGAAGCGGCGAGTTGAAGAGCGCCGGGTCGCTGTAGGCGCTGTAGCTCAGTGAACGCTGGATCGAGTCGGCGCCGACCGGTGCCCAGAAGTCGTCGCTCGGCCGGTAGCCGACGTTGCCCCGGAAGCTGCGGCCGCCCGCGAGGGTGCCGGTGACGTCCTCGTTGCGGGCGCGGTAGTCGACCCTGGGCGCCGCGGGATTGATGCGGCTCGCGCCCGGACCGCGCTGCAGGTTGTGGTCGAGGGCGTTCTGGGCCGAAGCGGCCGTCGCCGCGGCGAGCACGATCGTGGCGGTAAGCGTCGTTCGGGTCATCGCAGGCTTGGCTCGCGGTCGTTTCAGGACGGAACGGAATCGGGGCTCGGCACGGGAAGTCCCCATCGGCTTCATGCCCTCAGGCACCGCACTTGCGACACGAGCCGACGCTGCAGCCTAGGGAGCCCCGCGCGGCGAATCGAGGCTCGAATCGGTTCGGGCGATCGGAGTCCGCCCTGGATGGTCCGGAAACGCGAACGGACCCGCCGGGTCAGCCGTCGATGGGGCGATCGGCATCCGGAGGCTCCTGCCGGTCGCCACCGAGCAGGGCCCGGCGGATTCCCTGAAGCAGATCGTCGTCGGAAGGATCGGCATGGGCGATCCACACGAGTTCATCGACGACGACCAGGACCTCGGTGCCGCCGGCGGTCTCGTTGCCGGCGAACTCGAGCACTTCGCCCGCCTGCAGAGGTCGACTTCGCGCAAATCCGTCGAAGCGGGTCAACGCGCCGCGGTCGGCGACCGCCGCCACGGTCAGATGGGCCACACCCTCGGGACGATCGCGCTTGAAGCGTGCCACGACCATCTCGCCCGCCGAGGCGATGCCGGGGAGCGTGCCGCTTCGGAAGCCCTCGAAGGTCCAGTCCTCCAGCTCGCTGCCGGGACCGATCCGCGGCACCCGTGCCTTCGCGAGCGCCTCGACCTCGCGGCGCCAGGCGAGTTCGTCCGCGTCGCCGGCAAATCCCGAGTCGTGCAGTTCGCCGAGGCTTTCGACCACCGCGCCGAGCGGCACGCCGGAGGGCGCGATGCCGCGGTCGCCGAGTTGTGGTCCGAGCACGCCGACGAGCACCGCCGCCGCGATCGCGAGCAGCGTGCCGACGATCGCCGGGATGCTCGAGGTGGCGTCGCTGCGCGGCGAGGCGGCGTCCGATGGTCCGGTCGATCGCACGGGATGATCCTGGTTCGCAGGGCCGGCGCCGGCTCTCGGCGCCGCCGAGTTCGCGGGAAAGCGACGTTTATACTCGCGCCATGAGCGGCTCCGACACCAGACAGCACCATCGCCACGGCTCGGAGACCGCCTACGTCACCACGCCGATCTACTACGTCAACGACCGGCCGCACATCGGCCACGCCTACACCACCACGCTCTGCGACGTGTGGGCGCGGTTCATGCGGATCTCCGGACGCGACGTCTTCTTCCTGACCGGCACCGACGAGCACGGCGTCAAGGTCGAGAAGTCCGCACGGGAACGGGGCGTCTCGCCGCAGGCCCTCGCCGACGAGAACGCCGCGGAGTTCAGGCGGGTGCTCGGACTGTTCGGGCTCTCCAACGACGACTTCATCCGCACCACCGAGCCGCGACACGAGCGGCAGGTGCAGCGGTTCCTCGAGCGGCTCGAGCGGTCCGGCGCGGTCTATCTCGGCGAGTTCGAGGGCTGGTACGACGAGGGGCAGGAGGAGTACCACACCGAGACCAAGGCGAAGGAGCTCGACTACAAGAGCCCTGTCACCGGCAGGCCGCTCGTGCGGGCGAAGGAGTCGAACTACTACTTCAGGCTGAGCGCGTTTGCGGAGCGCCTCGAGAAGCACTTCGAGGCGAACCCGGAGTTCGTGCGCCCGGTCGGGCGCCGCAACGAGGTGCTCGGCCGGCTGCGCGAGGGGCTGCAGGACGTGCCGATCACCCGCACGAACTTCTCCTGGGGCATCCCGATGCCCGGCGCGGAGGGGCACGTCGTCTACGTCTGGATCGACGCGCTCTTCAACTACGCGACGGCGCTCGGCCTCGGCGAGGAGGATCCCGGCGCGAGCGCTCGCGCGAAGTACTGGCCCGCCGACTTCCACGTGATCGGCAAGGAGATCCTCTGGTTCCATGCGGTGATCTGGCCGGCGCTGCTGATGGCGCTCGACCTGCCTCTGCCGAAGTGCGTCTACGCGCACGCGTTCTGGATCGCCGACGGGCAGAAGATGAGCAAGAGCCTCGGCAACTTCGTCGATCTCGAGGCGATCGCCCGCTACCACGAGCGCTACGGGCTCGACGCGTGGCGCTGGTTCATGTCGACCCGTGGGCCGCTTGGCGCCGCCGATGCCGACTTCCGCGAGGACCACTTCGCAGACGCCTACCTGACCGATCTCGTCAACACCGTCGGCAACGGCGCGAGCCGCGTCACCGCGATGGCGGAGCGCTACTTCGAGGGGAACGTCCCCTGCCCCGAGGAGCCGCATCGGGTGATCGACGGTCAGGACTGGGGTGCGACGGTGGCTTCGGCGCTTCAGGACGCGGAGGCGGCCGCAGACGTCTTCGCGATCGATCGCATGGCCGAGGCGGGGCTTGGGCTCTTCCGCGCCCTCGACGGCTTCATCCACCGCACCGAGCCGTTCAAGCTCGCGAAGGATCCCGAGCGGCGCGAAGATCTTGCGCGGATCCTGCACCAGTCGCTCGAGGTGCTCTTTGCCGCGAGCGCCCTGCTCTGGCCGCTCATGCCCGGCTCGATGGACCGGTTGCGCGAGGCGCTGGGTCAGCCCGCGGTCGAGCGCTCGGGCACGCTGGCCGAGCAGGCGAGGATGGACGCGTCGCGCCGCTTCGAGACCGTGCGAAAGATCGCGCTCTTCCCGCGGGTCGAGGCGGCGACCGCCTGAGCCGATCCGGGCGAGGGATCAGTCCTTGTTGCCGCCGATCAGGTCGCCGAGGCCCTTGCCAATCCCCTCGAGGCCCTGACCGACCGCTTCGCCGACTCCCTGCACGGCCTGACCCGCGGCGCCGCCGATCCCCTTGCCGAGATCGACGATGCCGCCACCGACCTTCATGGTGGCATCGGGGAGGCCGAGCGAGTCGATCGCGTTGCCGAGTCCGGCGATCAGTTCGCCAGGCGCCTTGATCGCCAACTGCTGGACGACCGCCGCAAGGATCGCGCCCACCGCCTTGTTGATCACCTCGTCGAGCACGAGGCCTTGGGCGTTCTGCTCGTCGAGGTCCTTGATCGAGATCTCGTCGATCGTGAACGAGAGGTCGGTGGCGGCGCCGCCGACCGGCAGGATCTGTGCGGTCACGCGGATGTCCTTGATCGACAGCTCGTCCACCTTGAAGCGCTGCGCCTCGGAATCGGCCGAGGCGGTCGCGTTCGAGCCGGCCTGCATGCCGTTGAGGAGATCCTTGAGGTTCGAGCCGCCGACCTTCTGCTCGATGTTGACCGCAACGCCGTCGAGGGCGATCACGGGGACGTTGGGCTGATCGGAGAGAAGCGACCGGAGCGCGACCTCGATGTCGCCGCGATCGAGGACGAGGATCTTCTCCGCGCGGTAGCCGGGAGGGTTCGCCACCGCGAGTTCGGAGATCGCCGCGCTTCCTGCGAGCGGCTTGATCGAGATCGAGGAGAGCGTGACCGGAACTCCCACCGCGCGCGTGCCGGCACTCTCGACGATGCCCTTGGCGATCGAGTCGAGCGTCAGGAGCGCCACGATCACTCCGACGACGATCAGGACGACGAGCGCGATGAGTGCGCGGAGAAGAAGCTTCATGGCTTGGGTTCCTTCGGCGCCGAGGGGTCCCTCCGGATCGCCCGCCAGGCGCCGGGGCGGGATCGCGGGATTCGTTCGATGCGCTTGGAGAGGCGGCGCCGGAACCTCCGTCTGCTTCGGGCGATCGCCTCGAGCAGCGTCTCGATGCATCGATCGGCTGCACCGCCGCCACCGTGGACGAGATCGCTCCGGCAGAGCCAGGCCGCGGCAAGATGGAGATCGCGGTCCGCGCCGAGATCGTCGTAGATCGCCGACAGCCGTCGCCGACGCGATCGGATGCGTCTCGGATCGAGGGACTCGACGAGCAGCAGCCGCGCCTCGAGCCTTCCACAAGACTTCCGGCATGCGTGCAGGCGTTCGTCGCATCCCGAGGCGAGATCGCGCCGCAACCGCCGCCGCAGGCGCCGCCAGTCGGCGCGGACCCGCCGCCGCAGGCTCGACCATCCGATCGGCGCGAGCGAGGTCAGCTCGAGATCGCGGCGCAGCGCGGCGAGGATCGAGGTCGCTTCGCGGGCCACTGCATCCTCGCTTCGAGGCCTCGCGCCGCACCCGCACGCGAGGTCGATGATCGAGTCGAGCGCGTCGCGTTCATCCTCGTCCGCGAGGGTCGAACGCACGTCGCGGGCGATCGAGGCGATCGTCTCACCGCGAACGTCCCGGTCGCGGATCGCCGAGAAGAGCCGGCCGCAGCGGCGGAGGGACTCGCCCCAGTGGGCGAGCGACGCCTCGCTTGCGGCGCCTTCCAGCAGCGGAAGCATGGCGCGAAGGCGCTTGGTCGCCTTGCGGGCGATGCGGACCGCGGAAGCCCGCTCGATCGGATCGTCGAGCTTCGGCAGGCTCGCGGACGCGGCGACGGCGCCGTCCAGTTGCGCGAGCATGACGGTTCGGAGCGCCTCGGCAAGAGGCTTCCGCGAATCGAGCCGGAAGGATCGCGGCGGCGAGGGCGCGATCGTCGCGATCGCCTCGCTCCAGCGAGGCTTCTCGTCGATCGTGCTCGGTGCTTCGCGGATCATCGCTCTCGATCGCTCTACCGGGTCATCCTGCGAGCAGATCGGCGATGCCGGTGATGCCGACGGCGAGGCTGACCAGTCCGTTCAGGGTCATGACGAGGCCGATCCGCGCGGGCCCTGGATTCTTCGAGATCGTCGCGTGATCGAAGAGCAGGACCGCCGCGGCGAAGGCGACTGCGCCGACGAAGAGCCGGCCCATCGCCTTGCTCGGATCGAAGAGATAGACGCAGACAAGGAGGCCAATGCTCGCGACGTGGAGCACGCGGCTTGCGTGCATCGCCGGGCCGACGCCCCAGTTGGCAGGCAGGCTCTTCAATCGCTCCTTGCGGTCGACGTCGACGTCCTGCAGTGCGTAGAGCACGTCGAAGCCCGCGACCCAGCAGGTGACCGCGGCACCGAGGAACCACGGAGCCAGGGTTCCGAGCGACTCCGGATTCACCGCGAGCGCCGCGGCGATCGGGCTGATCCCGAGGCTCGTGCCGAGCCAGAAGTGGCAGATCCAGGTGAAGCGCTTGAGGTAGCCGTAGACCCCGATCCAGAGCAGGACCGGCACCGCGAGGCGGATCGGCCAGATGTTCCCGTCGAGGATCCAGAAGCCACCGCAGCAGGCGACGAACGCCGCCGCGGCGACGAGCATCGCGATCGTCGCGGTGCCGGCGGAGAGCCGTCCCGACGGAATCGCTCGCCCGGCGGTGCGAGGATTTCGAGCATCGATCTTCCGGTCGGCGATCCGGTTCGCGAGCATCGCGACGGTCCGTGCCGCGACCATGGCGACGAGCACGAGCGCCAGCTGCCAACCGAAGAGCCAGCGCTGCGGTGTCTCGCCGGCGAGCGGTCCCGAGGGGCTGGTCGCGGCGAGGAACGCCCCGAAGAGCGCAAACGGCAGCGCGAAGACGCTGTGGGCGAGCTTGATGTCCGAGGCGATCACCTTGAGCGCTGCGAGCCCGCGTGCGGGTCCCGGCGGGGCTTCCGGCGCGGGTGTGCTGGCGGCGGCGATCGACATGGATGGATGGTACCTTCGCGTTTTCGCCGATTGGCATGGGGAAGTTCGCCCCACGTCGATCCGTGCGAGGCCCGTGAAGCCCGCCGTTTTCCCTTCCATTGCCCCCTTGTTCGATCGATCCGATCGAGGAGCGCGACGCGCATGAGCGACGCCAAGACCGCCATCACGCCCACCCGAAGCGAGAACTACGCCGAGTGGTACCAGCAGGTCGTCCGCGCGGCGGACCTCGCCGAGACCTCGCCGGTCCGCGGCTGCATGGTGATCAAGCCCTGGGGCTGGGGGATCTGGGAGAACATCCAGCGCGGACTCGACGGGATGTTCAAGGCGACCGGACACAAGAACGCCTACTTCCCGCTCTTCATCCCGCTCTCCTTCCTCGAGAAGGAGGCCGAGCACGTCGAGGGCTTCGCGAAGGAGTGCGCGGTGGTCACGCATCACCGCCTCGAGGCTGGCCCCGGCGGCAAGCTGATTCCTGCGGGCGAGCTCGAGGAGCCGCTCGTCGTGCGGCCGACCTCCGAGACGATCATCGGCGCGACCTTCGCGAAGTGGGTGCAGAGCCACCGCGACCTGCCGCTCCTCATCAACCAGTGGGCGAACGTCGTGCGCTGGGAGATGCGCACGCGGCTCTTCCTGCGCACCGCCGAGTTCCTCTGGCAGGAGGGGCACACCGCCCATGCGACCGCAGAGGAGGCGAAGGCCGAGACCATGCAGATGCTCGACGTCTACGCCGACTTCGCGGAGAACTGGCTCGCGATGCCGGTCGTGCGCGGCGAGAAGACCGCGGGCGAGCGCTTCCCCGGCGCCGTCGAGACCTGGTGCATCGAGGCCATGATGCAGGACCGCAAGGCGCTGCAGGCCGGCACCAGCCACTTCCTCGGGCAGAACTTCGCGAAGGCCCAGGAGATCCAGTTCCAGGACGACCAGGGCAAGCGCGAGTTCTGCTGGACCACGAGCTGGGGCGTGAGCACGCGGCTGATCGGCGGCACCATCATGACCCACGCCGACGACGACGGCATGATCTGCCCGCCGATGGTCGCGCCCGCGCACGT
>JBMTTG010000007.1:0-30146 GCA_049449095.1 Phycisphaerales bacterium
CGCGCGAGCCTGCGGCGGTGGTTTGCGGCGATGGACCTGTATCCTGCCTGACGGGGTCGAATCCCCGCATCGATCCGAGAGCGATCCCAGAGCGAAACGCCCGATGGCGAAGGCCTACACCCCCGGACTCAAGGTCACCCCGCGGATCACCTTCCGCTCTCGTCGTCTGCTTCCCATCTCGGGCAAGGTCCTCGTCGCGAAGGGCGATCGGGTCGAGAGCGCGCGGATCGTCGCGGAGACCTTCATGGAAGGCGACGTGACGCCGTTCAACGTCGCCGCGAAGCTCGGTTGCACGCCGGCGGAAGTGCCCTCGCTGCTCCTCAAGAAGGAAGGCGACGAGGTCGACGCCGACGAGGTGATCGGCCGCAGCAAGGGCATCTTCGGGATGTTCAAGAGCGAGTGCCGCGCGCCCGCGACCGGCACGCTCGAGACGATCTCCTCGACGACCGGGCAGATCCTCATCCGTGGCGAGCCGATTCCGGTGCGGGTCAAGGCCTACATCGACGGCGTGGTCGCGGAGGTCCTCGAGGGCGAAGGCTGCGTGGTCGAAGCCGACTCGGCGTTGGTGCAGGGCATCTTCGGGATCGGCGGCGAGACCGCGGGTCCGATCGCGATGGCGTGCAAGGATCCCGCCGAGGAGCTGCACGAGGATCTCATTCGTCCCGAGCACAAGGGTTGCGTGGTGATCGGCGGAGCGCGGGTCACCGTGGCAGCGCTTCGCAAGGCCCGCGAAGTCGGCGCCGCCGCGGTCGTCTCGGGCGGCATCGACGACAGCGATCTGAAGGAACTCCTCGGCTACGACCTCGGCGTGGCGATCACCGGCTCGGAGCAGATCGGGTTGACGGTGGTCATCACCGAGGGCTTCGGCGAGATCGCGATGGCCAAGCGCACCTTCGACCTTCTTGCCGGCAAGCGCGGTCGCACCGCGAGCTGCAACGGCGCAACGCAGATTCGCGCGGGCGTGATGCGGCCGGAGATCGTGGTCCCGCTCGACGCGAGCGACGCCGCGGATTCGGCGGCGAAGGCCTCCGAGGGCGTGCTCGAGATCGGAAGCCTCGTGCGGATCATCCGCGATCCGCACTTCGGCGTGATCGGCACGGTGGCCACGCTGCCGCCCGAGCCGCAGGTGCTCGGCTCGGGATCGAAGTCGCGGGTGCTCGAGGTCAAGCTCGCCGACGGCGAGAAGGTCGTCGTGCCCCGCGCGAACGTGGAGCTCATCGAAGGATGACGACTGCGGTGGACGCGGCGATGCCGCGCTGGAGCCCATGCATGCGAGAAGCCGCCTCATGATCCTGATCCGCACGCGAGGCTTCCTCCTCGCCGGGCTTGCGGCCGCCGCGATCGCGATCTCCGCCGCCGCTGCGCCGCCGGCACCGACGGATGTGATCGCCATCGACCGCCCCTTCGATGCGGGCAAGGCGCTTCGCCTGCAGTGGAAGAACGCGGACGATCCGGGACGCGCGGGCTATCTGGTCTTCCGAAGCCTGCTGCCTGCGGAGATCAAGCAGGCCGATCGCGATTCACGGGTCGCCACCGCGACGGCCGCCTCGGATGCCGCACGGACCTCGACGATCGAGTCGCTCGAGGCCCAGGGCGTGGCGCCCGAGGACGCGCGGCTGCAGGCCGAACAGGCCGCGAAGGCCGCGGGCGATGCCGCCGCCGCCGCCTGGACGCCCGACGAGGAGAATCGCGGCGACGTGCGGTGGACGCTCGTCGGGGTCGCCGATCCGGATGCGACCACGTTCGACGTCGACAAGCTCGTCGACGGATCGCGGTACCTCCTCGCGATCCAGCCCTTCGACCGCGACGGTGCGAAGGGCCCGATCGTGCCGATCGAGGAGGAGCTCGAGTCGAGCCCGAGCGCGATCGACGCGAAGCGCCTGCCGCTGCTCTTCATCCTGCTGCTTCTCTGCGGCACGGTGCTCGTCTTCATCGGGATCGCCCGTCGCGGCAAGCCGCTCAAGATCCGCACGATCGCGGGCCTGGCGGCGGTCGAGGAGGCGGTGGGCCGGGCGACCGAGATGGGCCGTTCGGTTCTCTACATCAACGGCATCCAGGACATGGACGACCTGCAGACGGTCGCCGGCGTCAACATCCTCGGCCGCGTCGCGAAGATCGCCGCCGAGTACGACGCCCGCGTCGAGGTCCCGACGAGCCGCTCGCTCGTGATGACCGCGGCGCGGGAGACCGTGCACGCGTCGTACCTCTCCGCAGGTCGCAGCGACAACTACAACCCCGATCTCATCTACTACGTGACCGACGAGCAGTTCGGCTTCGTCGCCTACGTGAGCGGCACGATGGTCCGCGAGAAGCCGGCGGCATGCTTCTACATGGGCGCCTTCTTCGCGGAGAGCCTCATCCTCGCCGAGACCGGCAACTCGATCGGCGCGATCCAGATCGCCGGCACGGCGATGCCGAGCCAGCTGCCGTTCTTCGTCGCGGCCTGCGACTACACGCTGATCGGCGAGGAGTTCTTCGCCGCCAGCGCCTACCTCTCCGGCCAGCCCGACCAGCTCGGCAGCCTGAAGGGGCAGGACATGGGCAAGCTGCTCGTCGGCGCGGTGCTGCTCGTCGGCGCGACGCTCGCGACGCTCGCCGCCGTCACCGGCAGCGAGGCGATCGCGGGCGCGGTCTCGTTCCTCCGCAACGTCATCCTCGGGAGCTGAGCCGACACCCATGAGACGCACCGTTCCCCTCCTGATCACCGCGATCGCCGGCGTGGCGCTGGTGGTCTCGTCCTTCCTGCCCGCCACGCGCGGATGGGGCGAGGACGTCGCCACCTGGTTCAGCATCCTCGCGAGCGTCGCCTTCATCCTTGGCGGCGGCAACCTGCTCAAGGTCCACCTCCGCAAGATCTCCGACCGCGGCTCCGGCTGGGGCTACTCGACGATCGTGCTCGCGTGCTTCTTCGCGACGCTGTGGGTCGGACTCTTCAAGGTCGGGGTGCATCCGAATCCCAAGTACCCCGACGTCGCGTACAGCGGCGAGACGCAGGGCACCGGCAGTCCCTTCTGGTGGCTCTACGAGTACGCCTTCAAGCCGCTCACCTCGACGATGTTCGCGATGCTCGCCTTCTACGTCGCGAGCGCGGCGTTCCGGGCGTTCCGGGCGAAGAACTTCGAGGCGGTGCTGCTGCTCGGCACCGCGTTCATCATCCTGCTCGGGCGCACCTTCGCCGGCGTGGTGCTGACCGGCTGGATCCCCGCCGACGGCGCCTTCGCGGGCCTTCGTCTCGAGAACCTCTCGGTCTACGTGATGCAGGTCTTCAACACCGCGGGCAACCGCGCGATCATCATCGGGATCGCGCTCGGGATCGCCTCGACGAGCCTGAAGATCCTGCTCGGCATCGACCGCTCCTACCTCGGATCGGGAGACTGACCGATGCTCAAGGCGCTTCAGAACCTCGATCGACGCTGGATCTTCCTGCTGATGCTTCTGGCCGTCGCGGTGCCGATCCTCGTGATCGGCATCACCGGCAAGACCTTCCCCGAGACGCCCACGCCGCTCGCGCAGTCGGTCTTCGACGCGGTGAACGACCTGCCGGAGGGCTCGAAGGTCCTCCTCAGCTTCGACTACGACCCCGCGAGCGAGGGCGAGCTCGGGCCGATGGCGACCTCGCTCGTGAGGCACTGCGCCGAGAAGGGCCACAAGCTCTACTTCATGGCGCTCTGGCCGGTCGGGCCGCGGATGGTCCAGCAGAACATCCGCCGCGTGCTTCAGGCCGACTACCCGAACTACCGCTACGGCGAGGACTACGTCGACCTCGGCTTCAAGGCCGGCAACGAGGCGGTCATCAAGGTGATCGTCACCGACTTCAAGCAGTACTTCACGACCGACGTCCGCGGCACGCCCGTCGAGGAGATCCCGATGATGCGGGAGGTCCGGAGCGTGCAGGACGTCGACCTGCTCGTGAACGTGAGCGCGGGCTATCCCGGCAGCAAGGAGTGGGTGCTCTACGCCTCGACGCCTTTCGGCATCAAGACCGTCGCGGGGTGCACCGGCGTGCAGGCCCCGCTCATGTATCCCTACATCCCCAAGCAGCTCACCGGTCTGCTCGGGGCGATCAAGGGGGCCGCGGAGTACGAGTTCCTGGTGAACACGTGGATCCGTGAGCGGCGCATGGCCGCGGTGCTCGAGCGCGGCGGGATCGCCGCCGACGAAGCCATGGATCTTGCGAAGCAGTTCGCCAAGAGCCCCGGCGCCGCGGAGGAGTTCACCGTCTCGGGCGCGGCCGCCTCGCTCTCGCCCGAGGTGAAGGCGGAGCTGATCGCCGCGGCGGACGCTCCGATTCCCGGCAAGTACCTCGAAGGCCAGCGGCGGATGGGGCCGCAGCTCGTGGCCCACCTCCTCATGGTCTTCCTGATCCTCGCGGGCAACGCGATCTACTTCATGAGCCGCAAGCGCGGAGGTGCGCGATGAACGCCCGCACGCTGACCTGGACGGTGATCCTGCTCGCCGCGGCGGCGCTCCTCGCATGGCGCGCGACGAGCGGCGAGGGCATGGGCAAGGTCTACGTCGAACGCATGGAGAAGTCCTTCGTCGAGACGACGGTGCCTCCGCCGCCAGGAGCCGACGCGGAGGAGACCGCGCAGACGGTGTGGCTGCCGGCCTCGAGCCCCGAGGTCGAGCGCTACGCGACCGCCGAGCAGAAGGCCGCCGCGATCTCCTGGACCGACACGGTGCAGATGCCGCCGCGCGACTACTTCGCCGCGGAGGCCGACGATCCGGCGCAGACCCGGATCGTCCTCGACTGGCCGCGCACGATCGGCATCTGGGTCGCCGCGTTCTTCACGCTCGCGATCTTCTCGTTCCTCTACCGCGACAACCCGTTCTATCGCCTGGCGGAAGCGGTGGTCGTCGGCGTGTCGGCGGGCTACTGGATGGTGGTGGGCTTCTGGGACATCCTCGTCCCGAACCTGCTTGGCAAGCTTGCGCCGACCTTCACGAAGACCTTCTTCCTGCCGGGCCTCAACGCGACCGGCGTCGAGTGGGCGTATCTGGTGCCGCTCGTCTTCGGCGTGATGCTCGTCTGGCGACTGATGCCCAAGGGCGGCTGGATCAGCCTGTGGCCGCTCGCGTTCATCGTGGGCACGACGGCCGGGCTTCGCATGGTCGGCTACATCGAAGGCGACTTCCTGAGCCAGGTCTCCTCGAGCGTCATTCCGCTCGCGGTGCCGGTCGAGGGCGCCAACGGCGGCGTCGACTGGATGGCGAGCTTCTGGGCGAGCCTCAAGAACGTGCTGCTGCTCGTGGGCATCCTCGCCTGCCTGACGTACTTCTTCTTCAGCGTCGAGCACAAGGGCGGCGTCGGCAAGGTCGCGCGAGTGGGCATCTGGTACCTGATGATCACCTTCGGCGCGGCGTTCGGCTTCACGGTGATGGGCCGTATCGCGCTGCTCGCGGCGCGGCTCGAGTTCCTCTTCGACGACTGGCTCTGGATCATCGATCCGACCGATCAGCGCAGCCTCGTGCCCGCGGCAGCGATGCTCGTCGGCCTTGGTTGAGGTCGAAGGCGAAGTCGTGATCGGGTGATCAGGGCGCCGGAGCCGCCGGGCTGTCGTTGACCAGCAGTCCGATCGGCGCCGACGGCGTGCCGCTTCCCTGCATGCCGATCGTGAAGCTCCTCCCGCTGCAGACGTTGCCGTTCCAGGTCTCGTTGACGATCCGGATGGTGCCGTCGCTGCGCGGAACCAGCACGCCGTTCCAGACCGAATCGACGGTGAAGGTCGAGGCGGTGAACAGGGTCTCCCAGCCGCTGAGGCACTGGCCGGTGTCGTTGTGGATGGTCAGGTTGGCGATGAAGCCCGATCCCCAGTCGTTGGTCACCTCCCAGACGTAGGTGAAGCCGTCGAGCTGGCACTCGTCGAGGATGCCGTTGCCATCCGCGTCGAGCGTTGGATCCGCGGCGATCTCGCAGGAGTCGGGAATCAGGTCGAGGTCGCAGTCGGAGACGAGCCCGTCCGCGATGGCGCAGACGTCCCACACTCCGTCGCCGTCGCAGTCGGGCTGCGGCTGGCACTCGTCCGGGATGCCGTCGAGGTTGCAGTCCGCCGCGCCGGCCTCGATCTCGTCGTAGTCCGAATCGCCGTCGCCATCGCAATCGGGGCCGCAGGATCCCCACGAACCGAGCAGTGCCGCCACGTCGGAGGCATCGGTCGTCCCGTCGTCGGTGACGTCGCCCTCTGGATTGCCCCAAGCGATGAGCATGAGCCCAAGATCGCCGCCATCGACCCGTCCGTTGCGGTCGAGGTCGCCGGCGCACTCGCAGGTCGCGGTGCAGTCGCCGAAGTCGACGTCGGCGAGCATGTAGAAGCCCTCGCCGGCGGGATCGATGCGCTGCCAGATCACGTAGAGCGAGTGCCGACCGGAGCGTGGCGGCAGCGTGACGGTGAAGGTGTACTCGTTGCCTTCGAGGGTGACCGGCCCGACCGGGATGGGACGCATCTCGTCCCACGTCAGTGGCTCATGCCCCCACTCGTGGTCTGGCGTCGTCAGGAACGCGTAGATCTTCAGCGGGTTGTGCGGCGTCGAGGCGAAGATCGTCACTTCGAGCGGCCCTGCCGTCACCGGCGTGGTGGGCCAGAGATCGCTCACGGTGTCGAACGCCGCGAAGCGGGGGTTGTCGGCGCTCGCGAGCTTCCCATCGGGAATGAACTGGTCGAAGGGCACGTCGAACTGGTCGTACTCGTCCGCCGGGGCGAAGTTGACGAGCTCGTTCCAGTTCCAGCACGCGTCGACATCCTGGTTGATGAGGCCCTGCAGGAACGGATCGGGATTGTTCATGCACCCGCCGGCCCAGGCGGAATAGATGCGGCTGGGCGGATACGAGAGCGTGCCGTGGCCGAGGGTCGCTGGCGACGCGACGGTCGCCAGGACGATGGCCATCGTCGCGAACGGGGTGATCTTCTTCATCATGACGGTGTTCTCGAAGCGCCGGCTCCGCGGAGCGACGCGTTCTGGGTGCCGAGACCGCGACGGGTGGCGATTGGCACGATGCCACCAGTTCGCATCGTGACGGATGGAGTTCGCGGGTCGCGGTGAGGCGACGACCTCAATCGCCGTGGCCTCAAGGCCTCGAGCCGTTCGGCGAAGTCACCCGGCTCGTCGCGGCGTCGGTCGGATCACGGTGATCTGCACCTGGGCCTCGAGCGCCTCGAGCACACGATTGGCCCGTTCAAGCGAGGCGCCGTGATACTCGTTCCGCTCGTCGCGGGAGACCTGCGACTCGTGCACGCCGAGGCGCTCGGCGAGTTCGCGCTGCGAGACGCCTTGGGCGATCCGCAGTCCGATCAGCATGCGGCCGAATCGTTCGAGGTTGACGATCGGTTCGACTTCGCCGCGCTGAAGCCTCTCGTAGGACTCGACCTCCTCCGCGAGCTGGAGGTGGAAGCTCTCGAGCGGCTCCATTGCACGGCGCAACTCCGCGGTCTTGAGGCCCTGTCGTCGGAGGTTCGTTCGATGCGCGGAGAGGCGCTCGGCCTCCTGGTCGAGACGCTCGCGGGCGAGGCGATGCTCCTGTTCGGTGCGGATCATGCGGCGACCCCGTAGGCGGCATGGCGAAGCAGATGGACGACTCCCCGCGGCCGGCCGTCGCGGCGGGAGCGCCTGAAGAGGCTGGGAAACTCGAGCTCGTGTCCGAACTCGTCGCGGATGCCCGAGAGGAGTCCGGGCGCATGCGGATAGAGCTCGACGCGGTAGTGATGCCACATCGGAAGCTGGCGCTTCAGCGAGTTGAACGCGGGGCGTCGCGAGTCGCTCGCCCAGGTCCAGCAGCGGTGCGGGTCGAGTCGATTCAGATCCGCCTGCAGGCTTCCGTCGAGAAGCCTCGAGCGATCGCAGAGGAAGTAGCCGTCGATGTCGTGGGGATGCGGCTTGTCCTCGGCGAAGGAGCCGTCGATGAAGATCTCGGTGACACCCACCTCCCAGAGCTGCGAGGCAAGGGTCGCGAGCTGCTCGACGAGTAGCCGTCGCCAGACCGCGTCCCACTCCCGTGCTCGGATGCCCGGCGGTCCGGCGACGAGGAACGAGTCCCGGAGTTCGTCGAGCGTGGCGGGGTGGTCGCCCGGCGGCAACATGCCGGAGGCGTCGAAGAGGGGGATCGGCGGCATGGGGCAGGGTTCCATGGCGAGACAAGGATAGCATGCTTGACATAACAGTCAAGTATTTGGCAGGGGCATGAAGGCAGACATCCGGCCGGCGCCTCCCTGCGCCGACCGGATGGACGGGGATCGGCTCCGCGTTCAGCGGCGGCGACGGTTCCGGGCGACGGTCGCGCCGAGGCCGAGCAGGGCGAGGGCGCCCGGGGTCGGCACGCTGCGGCTCTCGAGACGAAGGTTGTCGAAGCGGATGTTGCCGGTCGCGGAGGTGGCGCCGCCGATCGTGATCCGCAGCTCCGTGACTCCTCCGAAGAGCTGGGTCGGCGCGTCGAACTCGAAGGTGTGGACCGGCCAGTCCGCGCCGCCTGCGAAGGAACCCACTTCGATCCAGTCGCCCGCGACCCATGCCTCGACGCGGTTGTCGGTGAACCCGCTGTCGGTGCGCCGGCATGCGAAGGAGAGGGTGAGACGCTCCGCGGCGCCGGTCGCGGCGCTGAGATGGATCGCTCGTCCGTTCTGCGCCTGTCCGACGATGCTCAGCGCCGATCCGGCACTGTCGCCTCCGAAGGCGTTGGTCGCCGTGCCGGCGAAGGCGCTGAGTGCGCCCGAGACCGCGGTGAGATCGATCAGCCCGCTGCCGTGATCGGCGGCGACCGTGAAATCGGTCTCCGGATTCCACGCGTTGAAGTTCCACGCCGCGATCAGTTCCGCCGAGGCGGACGATCCGGCGACGAGGGCGATGGCGAAGGCGGCGATCGCCTGCCGCGCGGGACGAGGGCGGGCGTCGGTGACGGGCGAGGTGGTGGGAAGAAGGGTGCGAAGGACCGTTGGCATGACAAGGCTCCCGTGGGCTCCGCGAGACGGGCCGAAGGTAGGAGCCGATCGGGGGCGGTCCGCGAGCAGTTGCCGAATTGCCGAAGCGCTTGGCGGCTCGAGGATGCGTGCCTGGGATCGAGCGCAGAGGTCGCGACCGGAACGATCACCTTCGCGTCGCCGCAGTGCCTCGCAGGCCGACATCGAGACGTGATCGCCTTCGACTCTCGGCAAGCGAAGGGCTGCTCGAATCGACGTCAGATCAGCAGGCTTCGCCCGGTCATCTCCGGAGGCTGCGGAAGCCCCATCATCTCGAGCAGCGTCGGAGCCACGTCCGCGAGGCGCCCGTCGTCCCGCAACTCGCCTCCCCGAAATCGCTCGCCCACCACGACGAGCGGCACCGTGTAGTTGGTGTGGGCCGTGTGAGGGCGTCCGCTTGCGGGATCCTTCATCTGCTCGGCGTTGCCGTGGTCGGCCGTCACGATCAGCGAGCCGCCGCGGGCAAGCGTGGCAGCGACGATCCGGCCCACGCACTCGTCGACCTTCTCGACCGCCGCGACCGTCGCCTCGAGGCTTCCGGTGTGCCCGACCATGTCGGGATTGGCGAAGTTGACGACGATCAGCGGCTCGCAGTCGTCTGCGGCGAGACGCCCAAGGACCGCACGGCAGACGCCCTCGGCCGACATCTCGGGCTTCTCGTCGTAGGTCGCGACGTCGCGCGGACTCGGCACGATCTCGCGACGCTCTCCGGGGAAGGGCTCCTCGCGGTAGTCGTTGAAGAAGAAGGTGACGTGCGGGAACTTCTCCGTCTCCGCGCAGCGGAACTGCGCGAGCCCCGCCTTCGAGACCGTCTCCCCGAGCGTGCCGGCCATCTTCGGAGGCTTGGGGAATGCGACCTCCACGGGCAGGCCCTGCTCGTACTCGGTGAAGGTCGTGAAGAGCAGGTCCTTCGGCCGGCGGCCTCGATCGAAGCCGCCGCCTTCGACGCGCGACCACGCGTCGTCGTCGAGGACGAAGGCCTTGACGAGCTCACGCGGCCGATCGCCTCGGAAATTGAAGAAGATCACCGCGTCGCCGTCGTGGATTCGGCCGTCCTCCCGAAGCGCCGGCTGCGAAGCCGGCGCGATCGCGGTCGGCGGGATGAACTCGTCGCCCCGACGCGCGGCGTCCTCGGGGTGGGCGTAGGACTCCTCGATGGCGTCCTCGGCCGAATCGGCGAAGGCCTCCGGCGGCCCCACGAGGCACCGCCACGCCCGCGCGACGCGATCCCAACGGTGGTCCCGATCCATGGCCCAGTAGCGGCCCATCACCGAGGCGATCGATCCGCCATGCTCGCCGAGATGATGCTCGACCCGCCGGATGTACTCGAGCCCGCCGTTGGGCGACGTGTCACGGCCGTCGGTGATCGCATCGACGAGGATCCGATCGCCCGGCACGCCTTCCCGTGCCGCGAAGTCGAGCAGCGCCAGCAGGTGCGGCAGATCGCTGTGGACCTGCCCGTCGCTCACGAGGCCGAGCAGATGCACCCGGCCGTGGCCGTCGCGGGCGCGGGCGAAGGCCGCCTGCAGCGCGGGATTCGCGAAGAAGGAGCCGTCGCGGATGGCCCGCGTGATCCGCATGAGTTCCTGATCGACGATGCGGCCGGCGCCGAGGTTCTGGTGCCCGACCTCGGAGTTGCCCATGACCGGACCGTCCGGCCCGCTCGGGAGACCGACGTCCTCGCCGCTTGTGGCGATGAGCGTCGACGGCCAGTCGCGCACGAGCCCGTCGGCGACCGGCGTGCGGGCGAGGCGGATCGCGTTGAAGGCGTCGTGCTCGGGATGGGGGTTCTCTCCCCAGCCGTCGCGCACCACCAGGACGGTCGGTGCGCGGGCGGGTTCACGCGAGGCGTCGGGCGAAGCGTTCATGGCTTGTTGGTTCCTCCGCGACAAGGACACGGCGCGGAGTATCGCACGTCGAGCGGGATGCCCGTCTCGGTTGTGTCCTCGCGCTGCGCGACCTATCCTCGTCGCCATGACGAAGTCCATCGCGGAGACGCCCTCGGTCGGATCGGCGGAGACCTCGCTCCGGGAACGCCTCGACGAGGTGCGCACGCGGATCCGGGACGCCGCACGCCGCGCCGGACGCGATCCCCGCGAGGTCGCGCTCATCGCCGTCACCAAGCACGCCTCGATCGATCTGATCCGCGAGGCGATCGGCCTGGGGCAGGTCGACTTCGGCGAGAACCGCGTGCAGCAGCTGGTGCAGCGGGCCGCGCAGATCGACGAGCACTTCTCGCGTCGCCGGCAACTGCCGGAGGCCGCCGGAGACGCGTCGCACCCGACGTCGGTCCGCTGGCACATGATCGGTCACCTGCAGCGCAACAAGGTCCGCAAGGCGGTCGAACTTTGCCGGCTGATCCACGGCGTCGACAGCCTTCGCGTCGCCGAGGAGATCCAGGCCGCCGCGGCGCGTCGCGAGACGCCGGTCGAGGTCCTCGTGCAGGTCAACGTCGCGGGCGAGCAGAGCAAGAGCGGCGTGGCTCCGGCCGCCGCGCGGCACCTCGTCGATCAGATCGAGACGATGATCAACGTCCGGGCCCGCGGCCTGATGTGCATGGCGCCGCTCGGTCCCGATGGCGAGCCGGCGATCGATCTCGCCCGACGCACCTTCGACCGTTGCCGCGAGCTCTTCGAGGACATCAAGACCGCCCGGGCGGGAGGTGATCGCTTCGATCTGCTCTCGATGGGCATGAGCGGCGACTACGAGATGGCCATCGAGTGCGGCGCGAATCTTGTTCGCGTCGGTTCGGCGATCTTCGGCGACGGGCCCGCCGACGGCGACGAGGGCGACCTCGAAGGCGAAGAGACCGACGAGAACTGAGCGGGCAGACCCGTTCAGGGCGCGACGTCGGGGCGGCTCGCCGCTTCAGGCAGGTTCTCCGGGCGGGATGCCACCTCCGAATCCCATCGGCGGTGTTGGCGGGCGATGGGCATCCCGCGGAATCGGCTCCGGCATCGGTAGCAGACGAGCGAGGTCCGCGCGAGCAGCAGCAGTGCGATGTCGGTCAGGAGCACCGCGACGAGTCCGAACAGCACCCTCGGGTCGTCGGCGTAGCCAAGCAGGGCGAGCACCATGCCCGCGAAGGCGAGCGCGATCACGAACGGAGTGACCGCGGGGACCGACCGTTGCCGAAAGAGGTTCCCGCCGCCGCAGACGGGGCATCGTCGCAATCGTCCTGCATCGTCGAGCGCGCCTTCCCAATCGAGGAAGAGCTCCGGAGCCGCATCGTCGCCGGCGAGCCGAACGACCGGCGGGCGGTCGCCGGGCTCGATCGAGACGCGTCCGAGCATTCGGCGGTCGCGCGGGTCGCGGGCTTCGAGTTCCATGAAGGCTGAGGCGAGAGGAGGACGTGGAGGGGCGTCCGAGGATCAGCAGCGACTCGCTTCGCCGATGCTGCCGCCGGCGAGGTGCCGAGAGTCCTCCCAGGTCTCCGCTCGGGTCTCGAGTTGGGCGAGCAGTTCCTCGAAGACCACTTCCGGCGCCGGCGATGCGTCGATCACGACGTACCGCTTCGGCCAGCGACGTGCCTGCTCGAGGAAGCCCTCGCGGACGCGGAGGTGGAACTCCTGGCTCCGCTGCTCGATCCGATCCCGCTCCGCGGCCATCCGGGAGGCTGCGATCGCATCGTCGACGTCGAGGATCACCGTGAGGTCGGGAAGCAGGCCGCCCGTCGCGACTTCGCCGACCGCGGCGATCTCCGAGAACGACAGTCCGCCCGCCGTCCCTTGATAGGCGAGGGTCGAGCTGATGAAGCGGTCCGACACCACGGTGCCACCCCCCGAGAGCGCCGGGAAGATCCGCTCCCGGCAGAGCTGCGAGCGGCTGGCCATGTAGAGGAGCATCTCGCAGCGGAGGTCCATCTCGGCGCAGGCCGGATCGAGCAGGATCTCCCGGATCCGTTCGCCGATCGCCGTGCCCCCGGGCTCGCGGACCTCCGAAGGCTCGAGACCGACCTCGCGAAGCCATTCGACCAGTCGGGATCGCTGGGTGCTCTTGCCGCAGCCGTCGGGACCGTCGAGCACGATCAACCGGCCGCGAAGTCGCTCGGTCCACGGAGGGGAGGTCATGGGTGGGGTTATCGCGGCAGCGGGCGGTCGTCGCAACCCCGGCCCCGGGGTGGGGGAGTCCCCGTCCCGAGCGCGCGATCGTCGGCTTCGTCGCCACAAATGCCGGAGTCCTGCCATGCCGCGAGCCGATAGCCGGTCGATAACCCGGCGTCGCCGCCGCCGCTGCAGCGGATCGGGTCGAGGCGCCGATCTCAGTCGGACCTGCGGGACTCCTTCCCGCAACGGTCTCTGGAATATCAGGAGCGATCCATCCCATGTCGGATCCAAGGACGGTTCTCCGAACGGCGCTCGGATGCACTCTCGGCACGCTGCTCGCGGCGATGCCTGCGACGAGTCTGCATGCGGCCGACGATGACAGCGCGATGACTCTGCAGGAGATGGCCCGCCGTCTCCGCGAACTCGAGACCGCCAACGACGGCCTGCGCCAGGAGGTCCGCGACCTCAAGGCGAAGGACGGCGAGGACTGGCTCACCGAGGAGCGGTCTTCGCAGATCCGCGGCATCGTGACCGACGTCCTCGCCGATGCGGAGTCGCGATCGAGCCTGCAGGACTCCGCGATCACCGCGGGCTACAAGAACGGCTTCTTCATCGCGAGTCCCGACGGGGCGTTCACGATGAAGGTGCAGGGCCTCTTGCAGACCCGCTTCACCTGGAGCCATCTTGGCGGCACGCCGACGGCGCCGAGCTACCCCAACGCGCCCGACACCAAGCAGGATCGCACCGGCTGGGAGATCCCGACCGCGCAGCTCACCCTGAGCGGCACGCTGTGGGATCAGACCTTCGAGTACATGATCCGGACCGTCTACGCCAACGATCCGACGATCACCCTGCAGAACCAGGGCTTCGGCGGCACCGGCAGCCGAATCCCGAGTCCCGCCATCGGTACGCAGGCGATCTCGCCCTACGGCTCCGGCAGCGGCCGGCTCGGCGTCACCGACGCCTGGGTCCGGGCGAATCTGAGTCAGGACTGGGCGTTCCGGGTCGGCCAGTTCAAGTTGCCGTTCGACCGCGAGTTCCTCGTCTACGACGCCTACACCATGCTGGCGTCGAAGTCGGTCCTCTCGAATCACCTCTCGGTCGGCTATTCCCAGGGCGTCGAACTCGAGTACTTCGGCGACGACTTCCGCTGGAAGATCGCCTACTCCGACGGCGGCACCGACAATCTCGGCGGGCCGAACATCGCGCTGGTCGGGACCGATCCCCTCAACACGCCCTGGTACCAGACCCAGGCGGACTGGGCGATCACGAGCCGCGTCGAGTTCAAGCTGAACGGGCTCTGGGAGGAGTTCCGCCAGTTCACGAGCCCCCGCGGCGAGGAGTTCGGATTCCTCGTCGGCGCCGCGGTCCACTATCAGCAGGGTCGGCCCTGGTACTCGCAGCAGGTCGTGTCGGGCACCGGCGACGACTACAACAACTGGCTGAACATCACCGCGGACGCCACGCTCAACTTCGGCGGCGCGAGCGTCTTCGCCTCGTTCTACTGGTCGAACGTCTCCTCCGGCGCCGCGCAGGTCTACCTCAACTCGACCAACGGCTTCGGCGCCCTCACCTCCTACGACGCGAGTTCGGCCAACATCTTCGGCTTCCTGGTGCAGGGATCGGTCTACGTCTCGGACGAGATCGAACTCTTCGCCCAGTACGAGTACGGAACCTCGAGCGGGCCATTCAACCTGCCCAACACTCCCAGCAACCTTGCGCCGGCCAACTTCAACGAGCCGAGCGACCTGAGCCTCTTCACGGTCGGGTTCAACTGGTACTTCCACGGGCAGAACGCCAAGTGGACGACCGACGTCGGCATCGCCTTCGACAGCGTCTCGTACTTCTGGGCGGATCCGGCCTACGGCCTCCGCGCCTCGGACAAGTCGAACCAGATCCTGCTCCGCACGCAGTGGCAGCTCTTCTTCTGATCGGCTGATCCCGCAACTTGCCCGCCCGACCACGGGCTGTGACCGCCGCCGGCCGCGTCCTCATGGACCGCCGGCGGCGTCGCGTTGGCGAGACCGGCGACGCGGACGCGATTCCATCGACCTGTAGAATCCCGCCCCCATGGATGCGGCGGCTCACGAAGCGAATCCCACGGAGATCGAAGCGGTCGCGGCCGGATCGCGATCGCGCCGGGTCGTACGGATCGAGGTTCGCCCGGCAGGCGAGGATCCCAAGGCCTCCGCCGCCATGGCGAGAGTCCTTTCCGGTGGCGTCGCTCCCCCGACCGGCTTGCGCCGCGCGGCGGTCTATCTCGTCGAAGCCGATCGCGACGAACTTCCCGACGAAGCCGTGCCGGCGATCGCGACGGGGCTGCTCGCCGATCCGGTGACGGAGTCGGCAACGATCGGCGATTCGGAAACCGATCGCGTCGTCGTCGAGGTGCACCCGCTTCCGGGCGTGACCGATCCAGCCGGCGACAGCGTTCGGACGGCCATCGCCTCCATGCTTGGACTGCCCGAAGGCCACTCGATCGAGGTTCGCACTGGAACCCGCTGGGAGTTCGAAGGCGTCTCGCCCGCCGCCGCTCGATCGACCGCCGAGCGGCTGCTCGCCAACCCGGTCATCCATGCGATCCACGAGGGCTCGTTCCATCCGGCTCGCTTTCCCCGCGGGGCCGAGCGGAAGGCCGAGGTTCCGGAGGTGCCGCTTCTCGATCTCGACGACGCGGCGCTCGCGAGGCTCTCCCGCGATGGCCACCTCTTCCTCTCGCTCGAGGAGATGCGGGCGGTGCAGGCGCACTATCGCGGCCTCGGCCGCGAGCCGCGATCGATCGAGCTCGAGACGCTCGCGCAGACCTGGAGCGAGCACTGCGTGCACAAGACGCTGAAGTCCACGGTGCGATATCGCGAGGCCGATCACGCCGGTCCGTCGATCGCCTCGCTGGCGAAGGCGGGTAGGCCTGGGCATCGCCTCGAGCCCGACGGAAGTGTCGTCGTCGAGAACCTGCTGAAGAGCACCGTCGCCGCGGCGCCGCACGAGCTCATCGCCGACGGCGTCGCCTGGTGCCTCTCGGTCTTCGTCGACAACTCGGGCGTGGTCGCCTTCGACGATCGCCACGCGGTCTGCTTCAAGGTCGAGACCCACAACCATCCCTCGGCGATCGAACCCTACGGCGGCGCGGCCACCGGCATCGGCGGGTGCATCCGCGACGTGATCGGGACGGGACTCGGCGCGAAGCCGATCGCGGCGACGGACGTCTTCTGCGTCGCGCCTCCCGACCTCGCGTCCGTGCCCGAGGGCTGCCTGCCGCCGCGACGGGTGCTTGGCGAGGTCGTCGCGGGGGTTCGCGACTACGGCAACCGCATGGGCATTCCGACGCTCAGCGGCGCGGTGTGGTTCGACCATCGCCATGTCGGCAATCCGCTGGTCTTCTGCGGCGTGGTGGGGCTCATGCCGCGCGAGTTCGTGAAGGGCGCCGCGAGAGCCGGCGACCGCATCGTCGCCCTCGGCGGCAGGACCGGACGCGACGGCATCCACGGCGCCACGTTCTCGAGCGCCGAACTCGAGTCGACGCACGCCGACGAGTTCGGGCACGCGGTGCAGATCGGCCATGCGATCGTCGAGAAGACGATGCTCGATGCGGTGCTGGCGGCGCGCGACGAGCCGGGCGGACCGCTCTTCAGCGCGATCACCGATTGCGGCGCAGGAGGCTTCTCGAGCGCCGTGGGCGAGATGGGCGAGTCGCTCGGGGCCGAGGTCGATCTCGAACGCGCGCCGCTCAAGTACGCCGGCCTCGATCCCACCGAGGTGTGGATCTCCGAAGCGCAGGAGCGCATGGTGCTCGCGGTGCCCGAAGGGAATCTCGCGCGGCTTGCGGAGATCTGCGCCGAGCACGAGGTCGAGTGGGCGGATCTTGGACGGTTCGGCAACGAGGCGCGGGAACTCGTGCTCCGCTGGAAGGGCCAGGAGGTCGGGCGTCTCGCCATGGAGTTCCTCCACGGCGGGGTGCCGATGCCGGTGCGCGAGGCGACGTGGCCGCCGCCGGCGGGCGCCTTCGGATTCCCGTCGCGCGACGCGGCGGCCGAGTCGGACGATTCTCCGCGCGGGATCCTCGCGATCCTGCTTCGGCTGCTCGCGCATCCCAACATCGCAAGCAAGGCGTGGATCATCCGCCAGTACGACCACGAGGTGCAGGGGCGCACGGCGATCAAGCCGCTCGTCGGCGTCGGTGCCGGCGGACCGTCGGACGCGTCGGTGGTGGAGCCGGTGCCGGGCACCGACCGTGGTCTTGCGATCGCGTGCGGCCTTGCGACAGGCTGGGAGTCCGACCCGTACCTCATGGTGCTCGCGGCGATCGACGAGTGCGTCCGCAACCTCGTCTGCGTCGGCGCGGATCCGTCGCGCATCGCGATCCTCGACAACTTCTGCTGGCCCGGCTGCGGCGATGCCGCGAGCATGGGTGCGCTCGTCCGCGCGGCGGAGGCCTGCTACGACGGTGCGATCGCCTACCGGACGCCCTTCATCTCCGGCAAGGACTCCCTCAACAACCAGTTCGCCGTCGGCGATGGAACGACGATCCGCATTCCGCCGACGCTGCTGGTCTCGGGCTTCGCGCCGGTCGAGTCGATCGAGCGCAGCGCGACCATGGACGCGAAGTCCGCCGGCAACGTGCTGCTGCTCGTCGGCGAGACGACCGCCGAGACCGGCGGCAGCCATCTCCGGCGGGTGGCGAGCGGCGCGGCGATCGATTCGACCAGCGATGCGCTGCCGGCGGTCGATCTCTCGAAGGGGCCGCGCCTCGCCGCCGCCGTGCAGCGATTGATCGCGGATGGGCTCGTGTGCTCGGCGCACGATGCGAGTGAGGGTGGTGTGCTTGTCGCGGCAGCGGAGATGGCCTTCGCCGGCGGCCTTGGCGCCTCGATCGATCTCGATTCGATCGGCGAAGGACTTCCCGCGATCGCCGCGGCGTTCGCGGAGACCCCGAGCCGCTACCTGCTCGAGATCGATCCGAAGTCGATGCCGGACATCGAGGCGATGCTCGGCGATCTCCCGTGGCGCACGATCGGCGGATTCGATGCGAGCGGACTGTTCGCGATCCGCTGCGGCGGAGGCGAGGCGAGCATGCCGATCGATTCGCTTCGGGATGCGTGGGATTCCGGTGCGAGGATCGACGCATGAAGCCACGAGCTCTCGTCGTGACGGCGCCGGGCATCAACTGCGACGGCGAGCTCGCCGAAGCGTTCGAACTCGCGGGGGCGACGCCGGAGCTCGTCACCTTGCAGCGACTGCGTCGTCAGCCCTCGTTGGTCGATCGGTTCGAGCTGATCGGGCTTCCCGGAGGCTTCTCCTACGGCGACGACATCGCGGCCGGGCGGATCATGGCCGCGCTCATCCGCCGCGACCTCTACGGCGCGCTCGTGTCGGCGATTCGGCGTGGCGTGCCGATGATCGCGCCGTGCAACGGATTCCAGATCGCGGTGCAGGCCGGGCTTCTGCCGGGTCCGCTTCCCGGCGAGGAGTGGCCGGACGAGCCGGCGGCGCCGACGGTGGCGCTCGCGACGAACGTCTCGGCGCGGTTCGAGGACCGATGGACGGGGGTCGAGTATCCGCGCGAGAGCGTCTGCGTCTGGACCCGCGGCCTTGCGAGCGATGGCGATCTCGCGGTGCTCCCCTCGGCGCACGGCGAAGGCCGCTTCACCACCGACGCGGCGACGCTCGCGACGATGAAGGCCAACGGGCAGGTCGCGGTGTGCTACGCCGAGGGCGAGAACTTCAACGGATCGATGGCGCGGATCGCGGGCATTTGCGATGCGAGCGGCCTCGTCTTCGGTCTGATGCCGCATCCGGAGCGATACTTGCGCTGGACGCGCCACCCGAGATGGACTCGACTCGACGCCGCCTCGCGTCGAGAGGATCCGCCAGGCCTGACGATCTTCCGCAACGCGGTCGCCGCGTGCCTGGCGAAGGCATGATCGTCGAGGCGGACCGAGCCGGCGCGGCGAGGCGGCGACTCGCGATATCCTCGGCGATCCGACCCTAGGAGAGCGTGCACGACATGAAGACCAGTCGACTTCGCTGCGCCGTGATCGGCGTCGGCCGAATGGGACGCCACCACGCCCGGGTGATGAGTCGTCAGGAGGACGTCGAGTTCCTCGGCGTGCTCGATCGCGACGCGGCTCGCGTTGCCGAGACGGTGGAGCAGCACGGCGGCCGAGGCTTCGCATCGCTCGAGGAGCTGCTCGCAGAGCGGCCCGACGCGGTCGTCGTCGCGACGCCGACCGTGACGCATCCCGAGCTCGTGATCGGGCTGCTCGAGAAGGGCGTGGCGTGCCTCGTCGAGAAGCCGCTTGCGGCCGATGCGTCGCAGGCCCGCCGCATCGCCGAGGCCGCGGAGCGGAGCGGCGTCGCGCTGCAGGTGGGGCACGTCGTGCGCTACGACCCGGTCATGCGCTCGATCCGGTCGATCGAGGGTCTCGAACCGCTCTTCATCCAGGTCGAGCGCGTGAGCCCGATGACGTTCCGATCCGTCGACGTGGGCGTCGTGCTCGACATGATGATCCACGACCTCGACCTGCTGCTGATGCTTCTCGGCGGCGAGCCCGAGGAGATCGCCGCCAACGCGGTCTGCGTGCTCGGCGAGGCGGAGGACGTCTGCAACGCCCGTCTCACCTTTCCCGCGGGCTCGCGAGGAATCCGCTGCGTCGCGAACGTCACCGCGAGCCGTCTCGCCATGAAGACCGAACGCAAGATCCGGATCATCTCCGACGAGCACTACGTCTCGGCGGACTTCGGAAACCGCTCCGGCACGGTCGTCACCAAGACCGCCAATCGCGCGCAACTCGACGAGATTCGCGGGAGGCTCAAGGAGGGCGAGGACCTCTCGAGCCTCAACTACCTCGAGCTCGTCAGCGTCGCGCCGCTCACGATCGGCTCGGACGACCCGCTCACGCTGCAGGCTCGGGACTTTCTCGACGCGGTTCGGACCGGTCGTCGTCCCGAGGTGGATGCCGAAGCGGGACTCTCGGCGGTTCGGACCGCGGAGCGAATCGTCGAAGTCGCCCGCCGGGCCGGGGCGCGGATGGTCTGACCTTCTCGCCGGGGCATTCGGGTCCGATCCGGCCTCGAATCCTCGGCTGCCGACGGGCCGAACCCGTCGGTCTGCCCCGATCCACTCCCGGAGACCCCTGCGATGAAGCTCTACACCCGAAGCGGCGACGACGGCACCACCGGACTCTTCGGGGGCGGGCGGGTCGGCAAGGACCATCCCCGCATCGAGGCCTACGGCACGGTCGACGAACTGAACGCCTGCCTTGGGCTTGCGGCGGCGGCCTGCGGGGAGCGCGAGGCCGAGCAGCGGTTCCGCGAGATCCTGACCGCCATTCAGTCGCGGCTCTTCGACATCGGGGCCGATCTGGCCACGCCTCAGGAATCGCCCTACCGGGACCGGCTTCCGGAGGTGGGGCAGCGGCACGTCGAGGAGATGGAGCGGTGGATCGACGAGGTCGACGGCAAGATCCCGCCGATCCGGAACTTCGTGCTGCCGGGCGGAACGGAACTCGCGTCGAGGCTTCATCTTGCGCGAACGATCTGCCGCCGGGCCGAGCGTCTCATCGTGGCGTTCGGCCACGCCGAGCCGGTCGGGGAGGATGTCATCAAGTTTCTCAATCGGGCCAGCGATCTGCTCTTTGCCATGGCCCGGGGGGCCAACCACGCGGCGGGGGTCGCGGATGTGCCGTGGGTCTCGGGAGGCGGGGCGGCCGACTGAGTCTTCGAACGCGGCGGGATCGCCAGAAGCCCGGCCTGAGACCGTGCCGTCGGCCGCGACCCTCTTCCAAAAAAACCTCAACCGATCCGGGGCAGGCGGCCGTATAGTCCAACCGCGGCATCAGCCGCGCGGACTCCCTCCGTCACATCTTCGGAGTCCGCCGCCGGACCGATCGGTCCGAGCAACAAGTCAGCCGGTTCGGAGCCGGATTCGACGGTCTTCTCCCCTCCGCGGAGAAGAGGCAGTGATGCGGTCGACTGCCGCCGCAGGTATGCACAGGAACTTCGCCATGAGAACCCCAAGAACCAACGGACGAGGCTTCACCATCGTCGAGCTGCTGGTGGTCATCGCGATCATCGGCCTGCTCATCGCGATCCTGCTCCCCGCGATCGCGAAGGCTCGCGACAACGCGCTCATCAACCAGAGCAAGGCCAACCTGCGAAACCTCGGTACCGCGAACGCCGCGTACTACGGCGACTTCCAGGATCGCCAGCCGACCTTCTGCCGTGACGACTGGGGTTCGCTGCCGCCCTGCGGCGACTCCGGCGGCTGCTCGCCGCAGAACGCCTGCCAGAACTATCAGGTCAGCTACGGCTGCACGAGCCAGATGATCCTCGGCTTTGCGGCCTCGGGCGGCATCTGGGGCTACTGGGTCAACGGGCCCAACTGCGGCTTCAGCGTGTCGACCACCTGCGCGCAGAACGCCTGCGTGTACGTGCCGATGTGCTTCGATGGCGGCGATAGGGGCTTCGGCTCGTTCCGCCTGCCCAACATCAAGTACTTCGCGAGCTACCTGAACGGCCGCTACTACGACAAGGTCTTCTTCGCGGCGAAGGACCGGCTCACCATGGATGTCGCCGAGAAGTACTTCGGTCTTCCCGACGAGTTCACCTACGACGGCAGCAACATCGCCTTCTCGAGCTACTGCTGGAGTCCTGCCGCGATGTGGAATCCCGAGGTGATGGGTGGCGTCAAGGCGCCTCCTTGCCAGCCATTCAAGAGTCCCAATGGCGGCTCGAGCGCCTCGGCCCGGAACCCCAACGCCTACAAGAGCCCATCGTCGAGCCAGGCGAAGTACCCCTCGCTCAAGGTCATGATGCACGAGCACCACTGGCTCCAGAACCCGCCACCGCAGCTCGCGAATCCGAACTTCGCGGGCGGCAACACGCCGTGGACCTTCAACCAAGGCTACAACAGCAATCCGGTCTACCTGTTCTTCGACCAGAGCATTTCGATGAAGGGCATGTGGACTGCGATGGACGCCGACAAGCGGGCGAGTCGTCCTTCGGAGCAGGGCTGCGGCCTTTGGTTGCGTGACACGCCGCTGGGTACCGCCGGCTACTACGGCGCACAGGCCTACGACTTCCTCGTCGACAACAGTAACTCCATCCTGACCCGCAATGGCATCTGCGGCCGCGACTTCCTCACCGAGTCCGGCGGCGCCTGACCGACCGAACGGTCGTTCGACCGAACTCAGGAACCCTTCCACCGAGGCCCTTCGCGGGCCTCGGTGTGTTTTTGGTTCCATGACGTCGCTTCTCGGCCGACGCGCAACGCTTGCGGGAGGCTCACCGAACCTGAGCGGGGTGAAGGCGGCGGCGGGTCGATAGTTCTGCATCCGCACGGAGGCGCCGACGTGAGAGCCCGCTTCAGGACGGTCTGGATCAGCGATACGCACCTCGGCACCGCGGGCTGTCGCGCGGAGGACCTGTCGCGATTCCTCAAGCAGGTCGAGTGCGAGCGGCTCTATCTCGTGGGCGACATCATCGACATGTGGCGCCTCAAGGCCCGTTGGCATTGGCCGGCCGAGCACAATCGGGTGGTCCGGCGTCTCCTCAAGCTCGCCCAACGCGGCACCGAGATCACCTACATCCCGGGCAACCACGACGATGCGGCGCGGCAGTTCGCGGGGATGGAGTTCGGGGGGGTCCGAATCGAGCTGACCGCCCTGCACGAGACCGCCGATGGGCGTCGACTGCTCGTGACCCACGGCGACCAGTTCGACCTGGTGGTCCGGCACTCGCCGATGCTCTCGCGGATGGGTGCGGTGGGCTACCACGGACTGCTTCGGTTGAACCGGCTGTGGAACTCGGCCCGTTCGGCATTTGGGCTTCCCTACCACTCGCTCTCGCGGGCGATCAAGCTCAAGGTGAAGCAGGCCTGCACCTTCATCAGCCGATTCGAGGAGAGCCTTGCCGAGGAGGCCCGTCGGGCCGGATTCGATGGCGTGGTCTGCGGGCACATCCACAAGCCCGACACGCGATCGATCGAGCTGAACGACGCGTTGCCGGAGCGAAGCGCGACTGAGAAGACGATCGACTACTTCAACTGCGGGGACTGGGTCGAGAGCTGCTCGGCGCTCGTCGAGCATGAGGATGGGCGCATCGAGGTGCTCGATGCGATCGCGTGGATGGATCGCCGCCTCGCGAGCGTCGCGGTGGAACCCGACGACGTCGAGGCGTGGCCGGAGATCCCCATGCCGCTGCCGCTGCCCGATCGGATCGGCGCGAGGGGCGTCGGGATTGGCTGACGCCGAGGCCGGCCTCGCCGTCGCGTCGCATTCCGCCGAGCCGCGGCGGATCCTGCTCGCGACCGACGCGTGGCTTCCGCAGGTCAACGGCGTGGTGCGATGCTGGCAGAACGTGATTGCCGAACTCGAGCGGCGCGGACATGCCGTCGAGGTGCTGCATCCGGGACTCTTTCGAACCGTCGCGGCGCCGAGGTACCCGGAGATCCGGCTCGCGCTGATGCCAGGACGCGGGTGTCGATGCCGTGCCGAGGCCTTCGCGCCCGATGCGGTGCACATCGCGACCGAGGGTCCGGTCGGCGCCGCCGTGCGGCGATGGTGCCTTCGAACCGGACGCGCGTTCACGACGAGCTACCACACCCAGTTCCCGATGTACCTGAAGCGCTACTTCGGGATCCCCGAACGGATCTCCTGGGCGTTCGTGCGGCGATTCCACCGACGCGGTGCGGCGACGCTCGTGCCGACCGAGTCGGTGCGACGCGAACTGGTGCAACACGGCATCGAGGCCGCCCGGACCTGGTCGCGCGGGGTCGATGCCGCGATCTTCCATCCTGGTCCGTGGTCGGATCCTTCGCTCGCTTTGGACCCCTTCGAGGGCTGGCGGCGCCCGATCCTGCTCTATGCCGGCCGTGTCGCGGTCGAGAAGAACATCGAGGCGTTCACGGCGCTCAAGACTTCCGGGACCAAGGTCGTGGTCGGGGACGGACCCGCGCGGGCGAGTCTTGAGCGGCGCCACCCGGAGGTTCGGTTCCTCGGCTACCGCTTCGGCGAAGCGCTCGGGCGTCACTACGCCGCGGCGGATGTGCTGGTCTTTCCGAGCCTCACCGACACCTTCGGCGTCGTGATGATCGAAGCGAACGCCTGTGGCACGCCGGTCGCGGCGTTTCCGGTCACCGGTCCGATCGACGTGGTGCGCCCGGGCGAGAACGGCTGGCTCGACGAGGATCTCGACATGGCGGTCGCGAAGGCGCTCGGGGTCCCGCGGGAGCGATGCCTGGCGTTCGCGGCGACGCAGACCTGGACTCGCACCGCCGATCTGCTGCTGGAGGCGCTCGTCTGGGCAGGGGGGAGCAATCCGGGGTCTGCGCCGACCACCTGAGCCACGCTGCCTCGACGCCCAAGCCGGACGTCTGTCGCCTCGCGGCATGGGTCGACCGCACCGTCTGTTCGGTGGCCAGGATCGGTCCAGGGCTCTCGCGAACAGGTGGAAGCCCTGGAAGACCGACCAGCATGCCAACGAGATCGCCGCGATCCATCCTCCTCGCTCGGCCAAGATCAGCGTTGTCAGAGTTGCTCGCCGCCCGCCGCGAGTCCCCCGGAAAGCCCCGCGGCGGGCGCCGCATCCCCCTGGAATGCCCCGGGATGCTGGCGGGAGGTCGGCCGAGGCTCGAACTCCCCATCCGGGGTTGCGGTCGATGACCGCCGCCCCGAGCAGGTTGTCCTTCCGAAGCAACCTGCCGCGGGAAGAGAGACTTGGGGTGATCCACCCATGCGCGAAGGACCGGAAAAAAGTCCGATCGGGAAGCCGAGAGCGAGGTCTGGGATCTCTGCGTGGGCTCGCGACGCTCGGGCCGCGCCTCCACCGATCCGGCACCAGACCGGAGTCCAACCGTCCCCGGGCTCAGAGGTCGATTGAACCGAGGGCCCTGATTGACCCGCCGACCCCCTCATGACCTCTTGGACCGGCGGCCCCTACTCGCTCGTGCCGGGAATCCGGTTCAGCGTGTAGTAGGCGTCGGGATGGAGCAGCGGAAGGCCGTCGGCCGAGCGGACCCCCTTCGCGGCCAGCTCATGCACGAAGAGCGCCTGCCGGTTCCCCACCACAAGGTCCACGCTCAAGCCGTCCGAGGCGACCGACACCGATTCGATCGAGCAGGGCTCGGTGAGGATCTCCGGGCTGCCGTAGTCGGAGTGGTGTCGATACGTGTAGCGGCTCATCGAATAGCTCGCCGGGTCGCCGGCCGTGGCAGGGTCGACCGGCTCGGTGAACTCGAGCCGGAACCCGGTCGGCAGCGCCTTCATCGAACGGATCTCGAACGGAACCTCGCCCGTGAAGCGGATCCGCTCGACGCCGTAGGGCCGGGTGCCGCGGCTCGCCCAGCCGCGATTGGTCTGCCCCACGACGAGCGATCCGTCGGGCGCGAAGGCGACGCGGATCACGCCGCATTGAAGGCCTTCGCGGAAGGGGAAGCAGGCGCCCTGCCACTCGCCTCCGACCTTCTCGAGATCGACCCGCATCACCGAGGCGTGGTGCTGGTCGCCGACGAAGATCTGCCCCTCGAACGGACCGAACTTGCCGCCGGTGGTGTCCCATGCGAGGCCGGTCGCGCTGCGGCCCATCTTGTCGTAGGGAAACCACACCGCCGGCAGCGTGAAGGACGGCACCTTCGCGACGAACTCCGGAAGCGGCGTGCGGTCTGGGATCTCGCCGGGATGCCCGACGTTCGACTCCGCACGCTTCGCGCTCTCGATGCCCCACGGATGGCCGTGGAACCCGCCCCGTGCCACGACGGCGAGCTTGTTGGTGGGAGTCCATTCGCCCTGGTTGTCGGTGTAGAAGATCTCGCCCTCGGGGCTCGCCGCGACGCCGCACGGCGATCGCAGACCCGCGGTCTCGAAGTGCGCCTTGCCCTCGCCGTCGATGCGCACCGCCCAGCCGCGCCAGTCCTTCGGCCCGAAGGGCTCCGGACCGAAGGGTCGGTTCAGCGTGATCCACAGGTCGCCGTTCGCATCGCGCACCGGGCCGAACGTGTACTCGTGGTAGTTGCCGGAGAGTTCCCAGTCGTCGTTCACCGTCTCGAGGCGATCGAATCGATGGTCGCCATCGTCGTCGCGGATCCGCGAGAGCTCGCCGCGTTGCGACACGTAGATCCAGCCCGCGTTCTCGCCCGTTCCCTCGAGCAGGCCGAGCGGCTCCTGAAGGCCCTCGAACGAGAGGATGAACTCCGGGCTCTCCGACCACGGGCGCAGCACCGTCCACACCTCGCCGCGCCGCGTGCAGACGAGCAGGCGATCGGCGAGCGGCAGCAGGCCGCCGGCTTCGAGCACCGCCGACTCGGGCGCCGCGAGCGTGTCGACCGCGTAGTGGTCGGACTCTCGGGGCTTCGACTGCGCGAGCAGCGAGGTCGAGCACGCCAGCGCGAGCACCGCCGCGGCGGCGAGACCTGATCGAGGCATGATCTGCAACTCCATCACCAACTCCATTCCGCTGCGAGTTCGGCGCGATAGGGCATGGCTTCGCCTTCGGCGTATCCGAAGCGAAGCGGCACGAGCAGTTCGAAGCCGCCGTCGACCTCACGAAGGACCGGGGTGCCGCCTCCCGCGAAGGAGACCGTCGCGACGCCATCGACGAGGAACATCTCGCCTGCCGTCGTCGACGTGGGCTCGATGCGCCTTCCGACCGCAGCGCGATGGAACAGATCGCGGCGCGATTCGGGGCTCTCGACGACGAACGTCCGAAGCAGCTTCGCGCCGCCCGGACGCGGACGCGGCACGGCCTGCTCGCGAAGGCGAAGTTCGATCGTGCCGGAGTCCCCGACCCGCTCGCTCACGAAGCTTGGCACGCCCTCCGCGTCGCGAACGATCCCGGCGCCGCGCCAGCCCGCCTGCGTCGGCCACGGCGACTCGGCGGAGGCGACCACGGCGATCGCGTCGGCCGGCGCGAACTCGACGACATCCTCGCCAAGCGGCTCTTCGAGCATCCCGGCGCGGGCGTGCCAGGTGCCCTCGGCGTCCATGAACTCGCCGCGCCACGCCTTCGCAAGGCGATTCGCCTGCGCGTCGTAGGCCACATGCAGCCGCTGCGGATAACCCACGCAGATCGTCCGCGGCGAGACGCCCTTCATGAAGGTTCCGAAGAGGATCGGACGCTCCGACGGATCGAGGTGGTACGCGCCGGCCTCGACGACGAGGCCTTCGGGAAGCGGCATCGAGGCGCCGAGCGAGAGATAGTTCCACACCGCGTCGATCTGCCTGCGCGGATCGCCGCCTTCGATCTGGGGCATGATTCGCTCGTTCGGAAGCCAGAACTGCGGCATCCGCGTGCCGGGCTGGTACCTCGCCGGTTGGAGCAGCAGTTCACGGAACCAGCCCGGTCGCAGCCGTTTGTGCATGGCCGCGAGATCGACCGCCGGGATGCCGAGCGACTTGTGGCCCGCGAGCGTGTGGCAGGTGATGCAGCCGAGTCCCTCGGTGCCGGCGATGAGCCGACCGTCCTCGACCGACTCCTCGCTGAAGGCGGGCTCGACGCCGTGCGCGGGAATGGCGTCCGCGACCTCGAAGAGAACCGGCAGCCGTGCGGTCGTTCCAGCGCCGTAGACCGGCATGCGGGTCGCGAGATAGGGCCGAACTCTCGCGTCGCCGTCGAGGGTCGCGCGAATCGCCTCGGTCCGAAGCTTGTCGCCCACGCCGGTGAGCGTTGGCGGATAGCGCCCCTGATCGCCCATGTCCGCCTCCTCGGCGGAGACGAAGAGTTCACGAGTCGCCTCGGTCGGCCCGCCGGCGCCATCGCGCACATGGCAGACCACGCACTGGAGCATCGCGAGGGTGCGATCGAGTTCCTCTGCGGGTGCCAGCGGCTCGAGCAGCAACTCACGGCTCGCGACGACCTCCCGGATCGCATCACGCTCGCCCTGCGCGAACGCGTAGAGCGGGCTCGCCTCCGGAACCGACTCGGCGAGGCATCCCTTCGAGGGATCGAGTTCGTCGAAGCCCTTGGCGCGCGGACCTCCACGCTCGGCGAACATCTTCGCCATGCGCGGCACATGGCAGTTCATGCAGCCGAGCTCGAGGAAGAGCGTGCCGCCGCGATCGATGCGTTCGGGTTCCGCGGCGAACGATGAGGTGCCGCCGCGCGGCGGGGCGTAGAGCAGCGTCTCATGCGTGAACGCGCTCGCGGGGACGACCTCCCGCGGCAGGCCCGGTCCCTCCCATTCGAAGCGAAGTCCGATCTCGCCGTGGGCCTGATAGAAGGTCAGCACCATCGGCAGCGGCCCGGCGGGCAGTTCGCGGGAGGTCTTCTCGGTGTCCATCCCGTGCTCGCCGTCGTTGGCGATCGCGACGGCGCCGTCGAGGTAGAGGCGCGAGCCGTCGTCGGAGGTGAGGAAGAAGGTCCACTCGCCCGCGGTCGGGATCTCGATCGCCCCCTTGAAGCGAAGCGCGAACATCTCCGGCGGATGCTCGGCGGGAAGCTCGGGACGCAGCGCCACGTAGCGGCGATCGAATTCGCCCTCGAGTCCGGGGCCCGAGGCAGGGAAGGCGCCTTCGACGAGTTCGGCGAGCAGCCCCGGCATGCGATGGATCGGCGCGGCGCCGATCGCCGCAAGGCCTTCCTCGTGCGAGGTCGATCGCGTGTCGCCATCGAGCGCTTGCGGATGGAGGCACCACGCGGCGATCGCGGTCGCCTCGTCCTCGGAGAGCTGCATCGAGGGCATGTGACCGCTCGCCCAGATCGCCGTCGGGTCGAGCAGCATCCGCGCGAACGCCGGCACCGTGGTCGAACTCGCGTAGCGATCGAAGTCGGGCGACTCGCCGTGGCACGCGGCGCAGCCGATCGTGCGATAGAGCCGTGCGCCGTCCTCAGGAACGCCCGGAAGGATCGGGGTCGGCGCCTCGAACGCCGCGAGCAGCGCCGGATCCTTCGGCGTGTTGGGTGCCGTCATCAGGAAGTGCACGAGGTCCCTCGCGGCCTGGGCTCGCTCGGACTCGGGAAGGCCGTGCAGCACGTTGGGCATGCGCGAGTCCGGCTTCACCGCGTGCGGATCGAGGAGGTAGCGCTCGAGATGCTCGGGCGTCAGCCGCAGCGCCACGGACCCCTTGCCGGTGATGTTCGGCGCCGCGATCGGTGCGATGCGCGAGGCGATCGCCTCGCCGGCGGCATGGCAATCGAGGCAGTTTCCCCGCGAGATCGCCAGTTCGCCGCGAGCGAGCATCCCGGACACGGCCTCGGCGGCGCCTCGCTCCGCTTCGTTCGGATCGCCGCAGCCGGGGAGCCCGAGGGCAAGAAGCGATCCCGCCGCAATCGACGCGGCAACGGTCGGTCGAGACATCCGATCAATCTAGCGGATGGGGTGGCTGGCTCAGTTCGGGCGCGCGTCGAGGAATCGACGGTCCCGTGGCGTGCGATCGCTGCGGCAGCAACTCCCCTCGGTGGACGGTCTGACACGCATCCACCGCCGGCACTCGATGCCGGTGTGCCTCTCGACGCTGGTCACGCTCGCAACGGCGCCCGTCGAGCCGGGTGACTTCCGGGACGACGGGCGCCGAAGGGTCGCACGCGACCGACGGTCGCGGTCAGACCTCGGCAAGGCCTTCGCGGATCGCGAAGCGCACCAGTTCCGGGCTCGAGTGGATGTCGAGCTTCTCCATGATCCGCTCGCGATGGCCGTCGATCGTCTTGGGGCTCCGCGACAGCGTCTTCGCGATCTCGGCCCTCGACATCCCGCGGCCGATCAGGCGAAGCACCTCCTGCTCGCGATCGGTGAGCGCATCGATCTTGGAGCCCATGCTCGCCGCGGTGAACCGTTCGCGGGATCGCAGCCGCAGCGGCCGGGCTCGCTCGGCCACGTGGGTGCCGAGGGCGAAGTCGCCTCGCGCAGCACGACGGATGCCGTCGACGACCTCGGTCAGGTCGTCGCTCTTGGAGAAGTAGCCCCAGACGCCGGCCTTGAAGGCGGCCGACAGATAGTGATCGCGCACGTGCGCGGTCAGGATCACGACGCGCGACTGCGGGTGCAGCCGGCGCACCTCCGCCGCAAGCTCGAACGGATCGGGCCCGGGCATCTCGAGATCCATGAGGATCACGTCGGGCTCAAGACGCTCCGTCTCCTCAAGAAGGCGTCGTCCGTCGGGAAGGCATCCGACCACCTCGAGATCCGACTCGTCGCCGAGCCTCACCTTGAGCCCTTCCGAGA
>JBMTTG010000008.1:0-29244 GCA_049449095.1 Phycisphaerales bacterium
GCGAACGTCGCCTGCCCCCTCAGACTCCGCCGGTCGGCGCCCCCAGCCCTCGCGCTTCGAGCGCCCGCAGCACCATCTTTCCGATGCAGTCGCCCTCGAGGTTCACCCGGTCGCCCGCACGGCGATCGCGCAGCGTGGTGCGCTCGAGCGTCTCTGGAATGAGCACCACTTCGAACCACTGCGGCCCCAGCGCCGCGACGGTGAGCGAGACCCCCTCCACCGTGATCGATCCTCGCGAGACGAGCAGCGGCTCGAAGCCCCGGCTCACGCCGATCCTCGTCCGCCACTCGCCGCCCTCGGTCGAGACCGATCGCACTTCGCCGACCTCGTCGACATGCCCTTGGACGAGATGCCCGCCGAGCAGGGTCGCCGGCGTGGCGGCATGCTCGAGGTTGACCGGCGATCCGGCCTCGAGCCCGCCGAGGGTGGTTGCGCGAAGGGTGTGGTGCACCGCGTCGAAGCGGACCGCCTCGAGCGAGTCGCCCTCGAACCGGCGATCGACGACGGTGAGGCAGCACCCCGAGACCGCGATCGAGGCCCCGGGATCGGGCCGGTGCCCCCAACCGGCCAGATGCACCCAGAGGCTCGCGCCCGCGGCGGTGGGCTCGATCCGCTCGAGGCGGCCGACATGCTGCACAAGTCCGGTGAACACGCCGCGGAGCGTACCGGGTTCAGGGGTTGTCTTGACGGTGCGGAGGGGCGTTCGGATACTCCCCCATTCGCGCGCCGGCCCACCCTCCGGCGAGCGGGCGTTCGCGGCTCGGCCGCGAGCAGACAGGGCGGGCGGCGGTCGACCTCGGACCGCCGGAACCCGGTTCGAGTCCCGAGGCGGAGACGACTCCTCATGCCCCACGACGCGCGTTCCCCGAAGGCTCGCCGGCCCGCAGCCGTCGAGACCCTCGCCGCGGCCTCGCTCGCCGCATTCATCGCGTCGTCAGCCCTCGCCCAGGCGACGGGTTCAGGCGTCTCGGAGGAGAACCGGCAGCGGTTCGAGCAGCTGCGTGAGCGGCTCGACGCCGGATCGCTGGTGCCGCCCTCCCGCATCGCGGGCTTCGGCTACCGCCCCGAATGGCAGGTCAACGTGGTGCGTTCGCCGGGCTCGATGCTCGTCGACGGATTCGCGACCGACGAGGCCCTCTTCGTCCACGACTCGAACAACCTGCTCACCCGCATCGGGCTCGTGCGCGGCGATTCGATCTGGCAGACGCCCGTCGGCGACGCGACCGACGAGGTGCTCGAGGTCTTCCGCGTGAAGGATCAGGGCCGCGACGACGTGATGATCGTCGGTCGCCTCGCGATCCACGTGGTCTCCTGGTCGAGCGGCGCGGCGGAGGCGCGGCAGCGCGTCGAGCGCACCCTCTACACGCCCGGCACGCTCTTCGGCCCCTACCTCATCTATGGAAGCCGCGACGGCCAGGTGATCTGGCATCAGTACGAGGTCGGCTATCCGTGGCGAGGCCACAGCCTGCCCGGTTCGGTGACCGCGGAGCCCCTGCTCGTCGGCGACCTCGTCTACGCGGTCGGCTCGGAGGGCCGCGTCCTCGCCCTCGACGCCGCGTCGACCCGGCTCGTCTGGGAAAAGCAGCTCGTGACCGGGATCGACGCCCGTCCGGCGAGCGCCGACGGCCTGCTCTTCGTGGCCGGCCGCGACCAGTACCTGTGGGCGTTCGATGCGACGAACGGGCGCACCGTCTGGCGCTACTTCACCGAGAGCCCGCTCGTCGACGCTCCGGTGGTCGCGGGCAACGCGGTCTACCAGTGGGTGCCGACGGAAGGCCTCGTGAAGCTCTCGATCCGCCCGACCGATCGCATCGATGGCGAGGTGCTGTGGCGCCAGACCGAGGCCAACGGCGAGATCGTCGCCGTGCACGCCGATCGCCTGCTCGTCTGGGACGCGAAGACGCGGACCCTCAAGTTCGTCGACACCGCGACCGGCGCGATCGTCGATCGCCTCGAGCTGCCGCGGGTCCGCTCGATCGTGACCGAAGGCTTCGACAGCCCGGCGATGGCGTTCATCTCGGAGGACGGGACGGTCATGCGAATCGTCCCGCAGGGTTGAGCGACGCCGGAACCGAAGGCGGCTCGACGCTCGGCCTCGTGCCGGTGCGTCGCGCGCTCCTCTCGGTGAGCGACAAGACCGATCTCGTGCCGTTCGCACGAGCCCTCGCCGAGGCCGGGGTCGAGATCGTCTCGACCGGCGGCACCGCGACGGCCCTCGCTGCGGCGGGACTTCGGGTGGTGACGGTCGAGGAGTTGACTGGGCATCCCGAGATCCTCGACGGCCGCGTGAAGACGCTGCATCCGCGCGTGCATGGCGGCGTGCTCGCCCGCCGCGACCTCGCCTCGCATCGAGAGGCGCTCGAGGCGCACGGCATCGCGCCGATCGATCTCGTCTGCGTGAACCTCTATCCCTTCGAGCGGACCGTCCGCGAGGGCGGCGCGACCGAAGCGGAGACGATCGAGCAGATCGACATCGGCGGGCCCGCGCTCATGCGCAGCGCCGCGAAGAACTTCGAGTCGGTCGCGGTGGTCACCTCGCCGAGCCAGTACGACCGCGTGGCGTCGGAACTCGCCGAGCACCGCGGCTGCACCTCGCGGGCGCTTCGCTCGGACCTTGCGGCGGCGGCGTTCGCCCGCACCTGCGAGTACGACGCCGCGATCAGCGCGTGGATGGGGCGACGCCAGGCCCACGCCTTCGCCGACACCGTGCGGCTCACCTTCACCGGCGGCACGGCGCTTCGCTACGGCGAGAACCCGCACCAGCGCGGCGCGGTCTATCGCGATCCCAACGCCGCCGGCCCGTCGCTCGTCTCGAGCGAGGTCCTCGGCGGCAAGGCGATCAGCTTCAACAACATCCTCGATGCCGCGGCGGGGCTCGAGCTCGTGCTCGACCTGCGCGACCTCGAGGGCGTCTCGGCGGCCGCGGCGGTGATCAAGCACACCAATGCCTGCGGCGCCGCAAGCGGCACGAGTCTTGCCGAAGCCTTCGAGCGGGCGTGGTCGGGCGATCCCCTCGCGGCGTTCGGCGGCGTGGTGGTGCTCGGCGGCGTTGCGGATCGCCGCCTCGCGGAGGCGATGGTCTCCGGGTCGCGCTTCCTCGAAGTGGTGGTCGCCGATCGCTTCGACGCCGACGCGGCGCGGATCCTCGGGGAGCGCTGGCCCAACGCGCGGCTCGTCGCGGTCGGTCCGCCGGGCGTCGATCCGGTCCGCACGTCGCTGCGTTCGGTGCCGGGTGGCCTGCTCGTCCAGGAGCGGGATCTGCATCCGGTCAATCCCTCGGACTTCCGCGTCGCCGCGGGCCCCGCCCCGAGCGAGGCGATGCGTCGCGAGGCAGCCTTCGCCTTCACGGTGGTCAAGCACCTCAAGTCGAACGCGGTCGCAATCTCCTCCGGCGGCATGCTGCTCGGCATGGGCGCCGGCTGCGTCGATCGCCTCAACGCCTGCCGCACCGCGGTGGCGAAGGCGGGTGAGCGAGCGGCGTCGGGCGAGGCGGTGGCCGCCTCGGACGCCTTCTTCCCGTTCGCCGACGGCCCCGAGGCGCTCATCGACGCGGGCGTGCGATGCCTGGTGCAGCCGGGCGGATCGAAGCGCGACGAGGAGACGGTTGCGCGCTGCAACGAGCGCGGCGTCACCTGCCTGCTGACCGGCGTGCGCCACTTCCGGCACTGAGGCGCACGACCTTCATGGGATGCGGGCCAGAGGCTCGCGGTCCACAGGGCCGCCAGTCCCGAGGCCGCGGCGCCGTTGCGATCCTCGCCTCACGCAAGCCCGAGCGAGCAGGACGATTCGTTCGAATCCGTCACGCCGCGAGCGGCGTCTCGTCGGTCTCGATCACCCGCTTCACGCGGCGAAGGACGAGGATCGTCGGGATCGCGAGGATCGTCGCGACGCCCGCCATGCCGCCCGCGAGCATGCCCGCTCGCGCCACGTGCTCGAGTTCGACCGGACGCGGATCGAGCAGCGAGTAGGCGACCTTGCCTTCCCGCACCCGATCGCCGAGGACGATCGCCGGCGTCTGATCGGGCCGGCGCGAGGCCTGCTTGGCGCTCTCCGCCGCGAGCGTGGTGGCGACGGTGTCGAGCAGGACCGGAAGCTGGGTGCGATCGGGCCCTGACATCACCAGACGAAGCCGACCCGGCCCGTCGCTGTCGATGGCGAGATCCTTGGACATCATGGCGGACACCGACGCAGGATCGTTCGGCTCGAAGCCGCGAGTCGCGAGGCGCTTCGAGACCTCCTCGGCGAAGAGCGGATCGGTGAAGAGCGCCGTGTGCCATGCCTTCCACCCGTCGGCCATCCGCGGATCGAGCGGCTGCCCCTTCGGACCGCGGGCGATGAGATCGACGCTCGCGGTGCCCGGCGTCGGCCAGACGAAGTCGGCGGCGAACCACGCGGCCGCGCAGATCGTGCCGAGGAAGAGCGTGATCGACATCGCGAGGCTCATGCCGCGGCGGGTCGCCCAGCGGCGGACCATGCGGACCTCGCTCTCGGCGAGGAACTTCTGGACCTGCCGCAGCTCCTCGCGCTTCGCCTGCACCTGACGAAGCTCGTGCAGCGTGGCCTGGCTGCCGCCCGAAGCGACGGGCGCCGCGACGGCGCTCGAGCCCGACGAATCCTGCAGCCGGGCGCGGCGATCCGAGAGCGCCTGTCGCACGCGACGCAGGCGCTCGCGTCGCAGACGAAGCATGGTCGCGTAGCGGCCGAGCTGGCGGACCTTCTCCTGAAGCCGCTCCGCCTGCTGGCGAGAAGCCTCGGCATCGTCGGTCTCGGCCGGCGCCGCGGTGGACGCGGTCGCGGAGGCGGCCATCGCCGCGGCGCGAGCCGCTTCGAGTTCATTGGCCAGCACTTCGAGCCGGGCGTCGCGCTCGGCGACGGTCGCGGCGAGATCGCGGATCCGCGCCTCGAGCCGCTCGGTCTCCGCGAACGCCTTGGGATCGGGCGTGGCGGTGACGGTCTTGGCGGAGGCAAGCTCCTTCTCGAAACGGCTGCGGTCGGCCTTCGCCTGCGCGAGGGCGGTGCGGGCGTTCTCGAGTTCGCTTTCGAGCGAGACCGCACGCTCGCGCGACGCGGCGAACTGCTGCTCGAGCGTCGCGATCCGGGTCCGGAACGACTCGGTCTCCTTGCCGGCGGCCGCCTGCTCGTCGAGCTCACGCTGCAGCGAGGCCATCGTCTTCGCATCGCGTTCGAGGCGAGCCTTCGCGTCGGTCAGTTCGCGACGAAGCGACGCAGCCTCGCTCTCGGCCCGATCGAGCCGCGACTTCGCGCCCGCGAGTTCGCCGGAGAGTTCCTTCGCCTTGCGCTCGGCCTCGCCATGCACCGACGCCTCGAGACGCTTCGCGGCGGCCTTGGCGCGGCCAAGCTCCTCGCGGAGCGCGGCGGCGGCGGTGCGCTCGGTCTCGGCGGCGGCCTTCTCGGCGGCAAGGCTCTGCTCGAGCCCCGCGATCCGGGCTTGCGCCTCGGCGGCATGCTCGACCGCGGCCACGGTCTCGCCGGCCTGCTTCTGCACCTTGGCCAGCTCGACCTTCGAAGACTCGAGCGCCGACTTCGTCTCGCGGAGCTTCGACTCGAGCGCCGAGATCCGGCGATCGGCCTCGAGCGCGAGGCGCTCCGCCTCGATTCGGTCCGACTCGAGCTTCGCGACCTCCGCGGTCCGCTCGGCGAGGCGTGCCTCGACCTTCGTCGCCGATTCGGCGGCGGCGGCGCTCCGCTTGGCCTGCGCTTCGCGCAGCGAGGCCTCGAGCGACGCGACCGACTCGGCGAGCTGGCGACGCTCGGCATCAAGCACCCCGATCCGGCGCGTCAATTCGTTCCGCTCCGACACCGCGTCGGCTCGCACCCGATCGAGCTCGCGCTCGAGCGCCTGCACGGCCTCGTCGGAGGCTGCATGACGCGCATCGAGCACCTCGATCTCGCGAAGCCGCCGGTCGAGCTCGAGGCGATCGAACCCGAACGCGGTCTCTCGCGCCGCGAGATCGTTCGCCCGTCGCTCGATCGCGCCAGCCTGTGCGGCGAGCCATCGCTCGCGCTCCTCGAGGGCCGCGAAGCCCTGGGAGAGCGAGGACTCGCGATCGAAGAGCTCCGACCACCGCGAGCGCATCGCGTCGAACTCCGCGGCCTGGCCGGACTGCGCGTGGCGGATCCGGTCGAGCTCCTGCTCGAGATCGCGGATGAGGCCCATGGTCTGGTCGGCGCATCCGAAGTCGGGTGCGATCGGGCCGGCGTTGACGGGGTGGGCGGTCGGGTTCATGCGGGGTCTCCTCGGTCGATGGGACGACGGCGGTTATCGACCGGGGCTCGGGGTGACTGAAGCCCGACCGCCGGCATGGCGGGAATCGAGGCGAACACCGCGGAATCCTGCGGATATCGGAACCCCACGAAGCCGCCGGCGTCCTTCCGCGAAGGCTTCAATCCCTCTCCCACGCCCGCCTCGCCGGTAGATTTCAGAGATGACCGCCCTTCAGGACGCCCCCGAATCGACCCTTCCCGCCTCGCTTCGCCGCTTCGGCCGCGACCCGCGGATCCTGCCGATCGCCGAGAAGGTGCTCGAAGGACGCCGCCTCTCCCGTGACGACGGCCGGGTCCTCTTCGAGACGAAGGACGTCCATGCGGTGTGCGGACTCGCCGACCTCGTGCGGCGGCGGCTGCACGGCGACGTCGCGTACTTCAACGTCAACCGCCACATCAACTACTCGAACGTCTGCGCCCTGCGATGCAGCTTCTGCGCGTTCAAGCGGCGTCGCGGCGAGGACGGCGCGTACGAGATGGACGTGCCCCGCATCGTCGAGGAGGCGACGAAGGCCGCGGAGGCGGGCGCGACCGAACTGCACATCGTCGGCGGGCTGCACCCCTACCTGCCCTTCTCCTTCTACACCGAGATGCTCTCGGCGATCCGCGCCGCGGTGCCGAAGGTCCACCTCAAGGCGTTCACCGCGGTCGAGATCGTCCACTTCCAGCGCATCTCGAAGCGCGGCGGCGAAGGCGAGGCGGGGCTGCGCCGCGTGCTCGAGGAGCTTCGCGACGCCGGGCTCGGCTCGCTGCCGGGCGGCGGCGCCGAGGTCTTCGACGATCGCGTCCACGACGAGGCCTTCAAGGGCAAGATCCGCTCGGGCCAGTGGCTCGAGGTGCATCGCGTGGCGCACGAGATCGGGCTCAACAGCAACGCGACCATGCTCTACGGCCACGTCGAGACCCGCGAGGATCGGCTCACCCACTTCGAGCTGCTGCGGCAGGAGCAGGACCGCACCCTTCGGAACTGGGCGAAGGCGCAGGGCCTCGCCACCGAGGGCGACGCGGTGGTGCTCACCGGACCCGACGCGATGTATCCGAAGGCGCGGCAGCCCGAGCCCGGCGCCGCCGGACTCGATGGCGGCTACTTCCAGACGATCATCCCCCTGCCGTTCTTCCCCGATGCGAGCGAGCTCGAGCGCCTGCCCGGACCGAGCGGGCTCGAGAATCTCCGGACCCTCGCGATCAGCCGGCTCATGCTCGACAACGTGCCGCACGCGAAGGCCTTCTGGATCATGCAGACCCTGCCGATGGCGGAGCTGATGCTCCAGAACGGCGCCGACGACATCGACGGCACCGTGGTCTGGTACGACATCACCCACGTCGGCGGCGCCAGCACGCATCAGGAAGTGGGCGTTCCGGAACTCGTGAAGTCGATCCGCGAGGCTGGATTCGATCCCGTCGAGCGCGACACGCTCTATCGCCGCGTCGAACGGTTCGGACCGAAGGGCTCGGACTGGAAGACCGCGCCGTCGAGCGGGTCCTGAGGCGGCTCAGCGTTCATCCGGTCCGCTGCGGCCGAGGGCCCACGCGAGTTCGGGCATGCGCAGCACGATCGCGGCGAGCGCGATCGAGGCGCTGCCGATCGCGACCGCGATGAGAAGCGTCGCGAACGAACCCCACCACCCCGCGTCCGCGTTCGGCACGAACCGTAGCGCGAGCCACACCGCGATCGACATCGCCGCCGTGGCGATCACGCTGCGCACGATGCTCGATCCGACCGCGCGATCGACGAGCCGGATCGATCCCGATCCAGCCTCCGGCCCGAACTTCCGCCGCATCGCCCGCAGGAGCCACACGGTCTGCAGGATCGCGCAGATCGCGGTCGACCACGCGAGGCCCGCGGTCCCGAGCGGCGTCCAGATGAGCGTGAGGTTGAGGAGCAGGTTGAGGCCCACGAGCCCCATCGCGATGCGGACCGGCGTCATGCTGTCGCCGCGGGCGTAGAAGCCGCGCACCAGCACCTGATTGAGCGAGTACGCCCAGACCGCCGGCGCATAGCCGAGCAGGATCCACGCGGTGGCGCGGGTGTCTTCGGCGGTGAACGCCCGCCCCTCGAGCACCACCGCCGAGAGCGGCTCGGCGACGAGCATGAGTCCGGCGCTCGCGGGCAATCCGATGAACACCACCAGGCGCACGCCGCGGCGCAGCGTCGCCGCGAACGCCGCCTCGTCGTGGGCAAGACGGGAGAGCGCCGGGAAGATCGCCGTCGCCACCGCGATCCCGAAGACCCCGAGCGGGAACTCGTAGAGCCGCTGCGCCCAGGAGAGCTTCGCCATCGAGCCCTCGGCGAGCGGGTACTCGACGCCGAGGATCGTGGGCCCGAACATCGTGGGCCAGCTCGCGATGAAGCCGTCGAGCAGCGTGTTCAGTTGCAGCACGCCGAGGCCGAGGATCATCGGCAGCGCCAGCCGCGCGACCTGCCGCGCGGATTGCGAGGCCCCGTCGCTCGCCGGTCCGCGGGCGATCGGCGCGACGCGGCGCAGCGCGACGATCGACCAGGCGACCTGCACCGCACCGGCGACGAGCACCGCGGCGGCCACCAGCGTGATGCCCACGTCCGGATCGAGCGAGAGGCTCGCGATCGAGGCCGCCACCAGCAGCAGGTTGAGGACGATCGGCGCCGCGGCGGTCGGCCCGAAGCGGTGATGGGCCTGCAGCATGGCGCCGAGGAGCGCCGTCAGACAGACGAGCGGCGCGAACGGCAGCATGATCGCGACAAGCCGCCACGCGAGCGGCTCGAGCGTGCCCGACGCGGCGAGCGCGCCCACGGCGATCTCCGCGAGGATCGCGAGCGCCGAGACCACGACGGTGGCGCCGCCGACCACGATCCACGCAAGCCGCCGCGCGACGAGGGGATCGCGATCGGCCCAGCGGGCGTACTCGGGCAGGAACGCGGCGCTCAGCGCGCCTTCCCCGAAGAGCCGCCGAAAGAGGTTCGGGACCATGAACGCGAACGCGAAGGCGTCCATGAGCGCGCCCGCCCCGAAGACGCGGCTCATCGCCGCATCGCGGGCGAGGCCACCCACGCGGCTCGCGAAGGTCAGGAGCGTGACGGTGCGGGCGTGCCGTTGGAACTCGCGGGCCATGCGATCTCGCGACGACGCGGGCGTTCCCGGGTCAGGCCTTCGGCTCGGCCGGCGACTCGTCGGGCGCGGCGAGCCGGATGGTCAGTTGCGCGGAGGACATCGGCGGATCGATGCGGCTTGGGCTGATCAGCAGGTCGCAGCGGCGGTCGCCCTTCGCGAACGTCGCGCGGGCGGAGCCGTCTCGAAGCTCGCGATCCTCGACCACCCAGCCGGCCGCCGAGAACAGTCCGACCGTGCGGGAGAGGAGTTGCGACGCGCTCTCGATCCGGCCGCGATAGACGATCCTGCCGCCGACGAGCGATCCATCGCGACGCTCCAGGCCGCGGGCGAAGGACGACTCGAGCCCCGGCACCGCGGGAATGTCGCTGTCGAGCACGTTGGTGGGCGCGGTGCGGCACGCGGCGAGGCAGACGATGGCGATCGCCGAAAGCAGCGCAGCCGCGTTGCGAATGGCGCTGCGACGCCGTGGCGGGCACGCGATGCGGCCGAGGCGGGCTTCGCCGTCGTTCCAGTCGGGCATGCTCGCCATGCTACGAGACTCCTCTCGCCGCACCGCGGCCGAGGCTCGCGGCAACCGCCTCGGCGGCGAGGCGCCCACCTCGCATCGCGCCGTTGATCGACCCGTCGGAAAGATGGTCGCCGCAGCGGAAGAGCCGCGACGAGCACTCGAACGACCTCGAGGCCGAGAGATCCTCCGGATGCTGGCGCGGCAGGGCGTGGGGGATGCGCACGATCGCGCGAGGCCGCCAGAAGTCGACCCTTCGATCGCCGAACCAGCGCCGCATCTGCGCGAGCGTCGCGGCCTCGAGCTCGGCGTCGGAGGATCGCAGCGCGTCGTCGTCGACCACGTTCGCGTAGAAGAGCCCGCGCCCCTTGGGCGCGTAGCTCTCGGCGACCGAGGAGATGAAGCACGCGTGGTTGACCGGGCCGCATCCCTCACCATCGAGGTGCAGGATCCCCGGCCCCGCATCGGCCTGCGGCATGTCGAAGGCGAGCATCGCCGTGCCTCGCCACGGCCGAGCGGGCGATGACCCGACGCTGGACGAACCCAGGGCGCTGGCGATCAGCCGCTCCGACTCGCCCATCTCCGTCGCGATCACGACGGCATCGGCGTCCTCGCGGCTGCCGTCGGCGAAGTTCACGCCGCCTTCATCGACCGCCTCGACGCGACTGCCGAGCCGGAACGAGCCCGGCTCGATCGCGCCCGCAAGTTGCCGCGGGATCTCCGCCATGCCGCCCGCCGGCACCGCGGCGGGACCGGCCGCGAACATCCGCAGCAGGAACTCGAACTGGCCGAGATCGGTCTCCAGGGACCGGTCGAGGAAGACGCCGCCGAAGAAGCTTCGCATGAAGCCGTCGACGAACCCGGGACGCATCGATCGCGCGACGGTGTCCGCCACCGATCGCCCCAGGACCTTCGGTGCCTCGGGGCGCCTCACGAGCGCCGAGACCGCACGCGGCAGCACCGCGAGCGCATCGCGCAGTCCCACCACTCCCGAGGACCACGCACCCAGCGCCGCAAGCGGATGCCGAAGCGGATCCGGCACTGTCACGAATCGCCTTCCGTCGAAGACCCTCGCCCCGGAGGGAAATCGACGAAGGCGCAGACGGTCGTAGTCGAGAAGCCGCTTCGCCTCGGGATAGGCCGTGAGGAAGATCTGAAAGCCCTGGTCGATGCGATAGCCGTCGCTCGGCTCGGTGGCGACCCGACCGCCGACGCGATGCGACGCGTCGCAGACGACCGCGGCGTGACCGAGCTCCTGCAGGCGGATCGCGCAGCAGAGCCCGCTCAGGCCTGCACCGATGATCGCGACACGCGTGGAGGGCTTCGACGTCATCGCGGCATGCTCTCCCCGCGATCGACTCCCGGCAAACCGACGCGGTCGCTCGCCGACTCTCCGTCGCGCGAACCGCCGGCGGCGAGGCGTCCAAGTCGCACGCGGGTGCCGTGGATCGCCCACCCCAGGGCCATCGCGACCAGCATGAGATCGATCGCGAGCACGGTGATCGGCTCGAGTTGCTCGAGCGGCCGCGTCGCGATCGGCACGAGGTTCACCGCGACGACGATCGCCGCCAACGCCGCGATCGACCTCATGGCGGGAAGCACCGCGGCCCGCAGCCGGTCGGCGGGAGGAACCCTCGGCGGCTCCGACCACATCGCCTCGACGATCGCATTGCCGCACCCGCCGCACACCGGCGGCTCGCTCCCCTCCGCGAGACAGTTCGGGCACCGGCGCGCACCGCGAAGACGCCGAAGGCTCGCCCGCGTGCCGGCCTCGAGCGCGAGCAGCCCGCCCGTCGCGGCCCCGACGCCCGCGGCGGCGATCGCCAGGACGATCTGGTCGATCCGCACGATCGGCGCGAGCACCACCGCGATCGGCACCGTCACGACCATCCCGAGCGCTGCCGCCACCGCCAGATTCGCCCAGTTGAGCGGCTTCGAGAGGAGCAGGTTCGACGCCGCGTGACGCATCGAGCGTTCAAGCCTCCCTCGGTCGCTGCCGGTTGCGCGAAGCGACGCGAGGATCGACACGCTCGCGAAGAGACCGCTCACGTCGCACAGGAGGTCGTCGAGGTTCGCGAAGCGTTCGATCGGAAGCAGTTCCTGAGTGATCTCGTCGAAGAGGGCGAACAGCACGCCCGCGATCGCGAGCGAACGCAGACGGGTGAACCAACCGGTCCACCACACCGGCACGGTCAGCAGCGCGAAGGCGATGAAGTGGATGAGCTTGTCCGAGGACGGCCCGCCTTCGACCTCCGGCAGGCGCAACTTGGGCCAGTGCGTCCCCACGAGGAAGAGGCTCAGCGAGACGATCGAGACGACGCGCCAGAATCGATGCCGCCACTCCACCCGCGCGACGGAAACCGGCGCGGGCGAAGCGGGTCCCGCGGCAGGCTCAGCCGCCATGAGCGACGGCGCCGGCGACCGCTCCGACGCCCGACGAGGCGGACTCCCTCGCCACCGGCTCGACGACCGCGGCGGGGCGCGACGAGCCGGCGGCTCCGCGGCATCGCCGCTTCCAGTCCTCGACGATCCGCGTCGCGAGCGTGCGGTAGTCCATCGCACCCGGGCAGGTCGGCGCGTACTCGAGCACGGTCTGCCCGAAGCTCGGCGCTTCGGCGAGCTTGATGTTCCGCCGGACCGCGGGCAGGAAGACCGTCGCGTCGCTCCACGCGGTGTCGGTGCCGCGGGCCTGCGCGAAGAAGTCCTTGAGTTCCGCGACCACCTCGCGGCCGTGGCTGCTCTGCTTCTCGTGCATGCAGAGCAGCACGCCGGCGACGCGGAGGTCCGGATTGACGCCGCGACCGACGAGGGAGACGGTCTCGAGCAGCCGGCCGAGCCCCTGCAGCGCCAGGAAGTGCGCCTGCATCGGCACGATCACCTCGCGGGCGAAGGCGAGCGCATTCAGGGTGAGGAGCCCGAGGCTCGGCGGGCAGTCGAGCAGCACGTAGTCCCACGGGCCGAGATCGGCCGCCGCCTCGAACTTGCGCTGAAGGATCGCATGACGATCCTCGACCGACGCCAGTTCGCTCTCCGCCGCCGCGAGATCGACGGTGGCGGGCACCACATCGAGGTTGGGGCGGGCGTGCTGGATCGCCTGGGCAAGCCCGACCTCGGGATCGAGCAGCAGTTCGTAGACGCCTTCGCCGCAGGTCGAGGAATCGATCCCGAGATGGAGCGAGAGGTGCCCCTGCGGATCGAGATCGATGAGCAGCACGCGGTGACCGGCTTCGGCAAGCGCCGCGCCGAGGTTCACCGTCGAGGTCGTCTTGCCGACCCCGCCCTTCTGATTGAGGAGCGCGACGATTCGCGTGGGAAGTCGCGGCGTGTCCCGCTCGGCCTCCTGCCGGGCTTCATTCATGGCGCGAGTATAAGCGGCGGCGACGACGCTTCGGTCGCCGATGGCGTGCTCGGATCCGGCGATGGAGGCCATGCGGAGAGGTCGACCACGAGCGTCGGGGGCTCGCTCCGCCACGGCGGACGACTCGGCCCGAGCAGGGAGACCTCGGAGCGACCGTCGGCGAGTTCGAGCCGCCGCGCGAGCCCGATGCCGGTCGCCGGCGCCCGATCGCCCACGAAGCCCTCCGCGAGCCACGCGTCGGGGAGCTCGATCCGGCATCGCCATCGATCGCCGAAGCTCGCCTGCGAGACCCGCGCGGGTCCGGACTCGGTCGGCCGGCCCTCGCGAATGTCGAGTCGGCCGGTCTCCGACCCCGCCGGGCCGATCCGGAGGACGAGGCGGTCCTCCCGCGCGTCGGCGGGACGGAAGCACTCGACGAAGAGTTCCCATCGCCCCGCACGGCGACGAAGCTCGACGCTCGCTCGACGCTCCGGCGGCGGCAGCGGCGCCTCGCCGATCTGGGCGCCGGCCAGCGTGAGCGGCAGGCGCAGTTCGCCGAGCGGAAGCCCCGGCGGGCGCACCGGGATCGGAGCCGGCCCGAAGTCGAGGCGCCGTTCGATCCCCGCATGCTCGACGACGAGCACCCCGCCATCCGCCGCCGCCGCCAGCGAGACCGGGCGATCGACGACGAAGCGCATCGCCGTGCGCGGCGGCACCGGGATCGCGACCGGCACGGGATCGCCGTCGAGCCAGCGGCACCGCACCACCGCGAGATCGACGCCGGGGTTCGCGAGACCGAGCACCGCGCGATCGCCCAGGCTCGCCTCGAGCCACATCGTGACCGGCGGCTCGGCGCGAAGCCACGCGAGCGTGCTCTGCATCGCGGCACGATCGTCGATCGTCGAGTCGAGCATGATGGCGAGAAGCGCTCGCAACCCGCGCGGATCGGCGATCCACATCGCGATGTCGCGCGGCGGCGATCCCTCCTCGACCTCGGAACCGCTCTCGGTGAGGCGCTCGCGAAGTTCGGCCGCAACCCCGGTGCTCTGGGCCTCGATCCTCGCGATCGCGCTGCGCCAGATCTCCGCGAAGTGCCGTGCCGCAAGCCGCCCCGCGCGATCGCCCGGCGGCGGCGGCGCTTCGCATCCGAGCCGATCCGCGAGGATCGCCCAGCGATACCACTCGAGCGGGTGCTCGCCGTCGGGACGCGCGTCGGCCGACCCGCTCGGCAGTCGATCCACCGGACGCCGAGGCGACGCCGGCGGCGCGAGCCAACGCGGCGCGATGCGTTCGCCGTTCAGTTGGAGCGTGCCTTCGAAGTCCTCCGGCGTCTCCACGAGCAGCAGCGGCACCCCGCCACCCGCGTCCGGCGGCGTCGCCGTCACCGTGTACGGCTCCGCGGAGTCCGTCCACCGGCTTCCCACCCCTGGCGGCGTCGGAACGAGCCAACCCAGCACGCCTTCGACCACCGTGATGTCCGCCGAGCGATCCTCCGGCACGCACCGCACCGGAATCGTCTCCGGCCACGCGTTGGGAGCGGGCGTCGGTGCCTCCATCGGCAGCAGCACGATGCCGCCCCGCATCGCGATCGGCTCGGGATCGAGGGAGCGCCACGCCGCGGAGTCGGCACGCGAGGCGCTTGCCGCCGCCGCGCCAAACGGAACCGCCGTCACGATCGTCGCGATCACCACCCCGATTCGAGCGGCAGACCAAGGTCTCCGCGATGGCACCGGAGAACGGTCCGACGATCCCGATCGGGCAGGTGGCCTGCTCGCCCACGCTGCAGGCCCGACCTCCGATGCACCGCGCGATCCGCGCGGAGCCGAACCGAAGAACCGAAGAAACGTCGAGCGTCGACGGATCGCCACGAGCGAGGGTTCCTCCCGCAGCGGGCGGCCGGCGCCGTTCCCACCACGGGTCGCAGTCTGAGGAATCGAGGAGGAAGGCGATGGTACGAGCACTGCCGGACGTGGTGGAGTTCCTCTTCGAGGATCCCCATGCACGAGAGGTCGAGATCCGCGGATGCGGTCCCGACGGTGCCGAACGGCGATGGGCGATGCTGCGGGACCCCGACGGGCGATGGCACGCGCGGCTGCGTCTCGACGGCGGCTGGTTCGAGTTCCGATACCTCGTCGATCGGCGCTTCTGGGCGATCGACGGCGCGATTCGCACGATCGTGGTCGCCGCCGACGGCGCCTGCCGCAGCCGGATCGACGCGTGCCGCGCGATCGCGGCCTGAAGCCGAGCTCAAGGAGTCGCCGCGACCGCTTCGAGCAGCAACTGCTCGACCCGTGACCGTCGGTAGCGCGCATCGACGAGGATGGCCGGAAGCTCGAGATCCGGCGCCGCGACGAACACCTCGGCCGGATCGCCGAAGCCGATTCGAGGCTCGCCCTCGCTCTCGCCGCCCTGCACGACCCGCCCGTCGATCGGCGTCGCCACGAGCGGACGCGCGTCGAGCCGATTCGACCTCGCCCGACCGATCGGGCCGGGTCCTCGTCCGCCTCGCGAAGGCGACATGCCCGGCAACTCCACGCCTTCGAGACTCCCGATCCGCTGGCGTGGCGCCGGCGACGACACGGCGGGCAACTCGGCTCCCTCGCGATCCCCGATCCGGAAGACGCTGCCCGGCGGCACCACCGCGATCGTCCCCTGATCGTCCGCGGTGTAGACCGACCTCGGGAAGACCACCGACAAGCCGCCTTGGATTCGCCTGAACCGCTGCGGGTCGAGGGAGTCCTGATACAGGCGATCGAAGCTGCGACCGATCGACAGATCGCTCGGAAGCCGGCGCAGGCTCGTGCCGATCGGGCTGCGATCGACGAAGCCCTGATCGACGGGGCGATCGATCTCGCGCCGCATCTCGCGGTAGCGGATCTCCGGCTCGGCGACGGGGCTCTGCGCCGCGGTGGAGTTCGCCAAGGCGATGGCGGCGAGGGTGACGGAGATCCAGGTCGATCCCGACGAGCGGATCGAGCGTGGGCAAGGTCGTGCCTGAGACGAGTTCACGCTGGGAGATCGGTTCGCGAAGGGGGCGAAGTCCACTCCTCGCGATCGACCTCGATCACCTCGACCATGGCCGCATCGAGCCGGCGCTTCGTTCCTTCCGCCTCGGACGACTCGACCTCGAACTCGATCGCCTCGAGCGGATCGATCGCGAGCACCCTGCCGCGGAGCGTCTCCGTGCCGTGTCGCAGGATCGCCCGACGACCCGACAGCCAGTCTCGCCGCAGCCACGAGGACCGCAGCGCGTCCTCCGACAGCGACACCGCTTCGGAGAAGGCCCTCCAGAGGCCTGCCGCGACCTCGGCGCGATCCGGCGGATCGGCGGGCGCCACGGCCAGGCGAAGGCTGGTGGCCCGATCTGCGAGTTCCGCCGGGAACGACCGCTGCAGCACGTTGACACCGATCCCGACGAGCGCGCGATCTCCAACCCGTTCGACGAGGACGCCGGCGATCTTGCGTCCATCGACCAACACGTCGTTGGGCCACTTGATGCCGACCCGTCTCGACGACGGGGCCGCCGTCGACAACTTCGACTCGATCGCCGCCGCGGCGCTGACCGCGGCCGCCAGCCCGAGCCGGGCTGCGGCAAGCGCGTCCTCGGCGGCGAGCACCGCGGTCATCGCGACGCCGTCGGGCTCGTCGTCGTGCCAGCGCCGGCCGAGCCTCCCACGGCCTTGATGCTGGCGCAGGGCGAAGACCGCGGTCCCTGCCGGCTCGAGCCGCGCGGCATCCATGGTCGAGCCGATCGCATCCAGCACGATCAACGGCCGCGGCGGTGCCGGCGTCGAGGCGATCGCCCGTCGCCACGATTCGACCTCACCTCCCGCCGCATCGTTCATGAGGCGACTTCGTCGAGCCCGAAGTCGATCGAGAAGGCGTCCTTCGTGAGCGAACCGCACGAGACGCGATCGACTCCGGTCGCCGCGATCTTCGCGATCGACTCGAGCCGCACGCCGCCGGAGGCTTCGAGCAGCAGTTCGGGCTGCGCGGCGTCGCGCCGCGCCACCGCCTCGCGAAGCGTCGGCTCGTCCATGTTGTCGAGCAGCACCATGTCGATCGTGCCGGCGGGCAGCGCCAGCAGGCGATCGAACTGATCGAGCGAGTCGACCTCGACCTCGACGAAGCGAACCGAGCGTTCGCGCCTCGCCGCGAGCGCGGCCTCCGCGACCCGTTCGGCGAAGGAGCCGGGATCGAGCGCCGCAAGATGGTTGTCCTTGACCAGCATCGCCTCGGCGAGGTCGATGCGGTGGAGGCTGCCGCCGCCGCAACGGACCGCGTACTTCTCGGGAAGACGAAGGCCCGGCGTCGTCTTGCGGGTGTCGCAGACCTGCGCGTCGGTGCCGGCGATCGCCTCGACGAACCGTGCCGTGCGGGTGGCGACCCCGCTCAATCGGCCGAGCAGGTTGAGGATGGTCCGCTCGAGGGGCAGCAGGGCGCGGATCGGACCCTCGACCTCGAGCACCGCATCGCCGCGCACGAACGCCGTGCCGTCGGCCCGAAGCACCTTGAAGCGGCTCGCGCCGGCCCGCTTCCGCATGATCGACTCGACGATCGGAATGCCCGCGAGCACCCCTGCCTCCCGCGCCACGATGCGGAAGGTGCCGCGACGCTGCGGATCGACGAGCAGTTCGGTGGTCACGTCCCCGCGGCCGAGATCCTCGTCGAGGGCGAGATCGACGAGCCTCGCCACCAGCGGCGTCGCCAGGAGCCGCTTCGCGAGGTCCGGAAGTTCAAGCCGATCCAGATCGTCGACACCCATCGGGGTCACGGTAACGGAAGCCGGGCCCCGCCGGCGAGGGCTCAGGCGCCCGAGCGGAGCCGCGTTGCGATTCGGACGGCCCGGGCGGCCGCGTCCGGATCGGTACCCGGCTTCCACTCGAGCCCGAGGCCGCGGCCGTCGGTGAACTTCGGGATCACGTGGAAGTGGACATGCATCACCGCCTGATGGGCGGAGGCCCCGTTGTTCTGGAGGACGTTGAACGCGGTGGCGCCGGTCTCGGCGAGGATCGCCCGACAGATCCGCGGAAGGCAGCGGCCGATCGCCGCCGCCGACTCGTCGGAGAGTTCGTGCAGGTGGGCCTTCGCCTCCTTCGGGATCACCAGAGTGTGGCCGGGCGACAACGGCGCGATGTCGAGGAACGCGAGGACATGCTCGTCCTCGTGGACGCGATGGCAGGGAATCTCGCCCGCGAGGATCTTCGAGAAGATCGTGGTCATGCCGTGGACGGTACCCGCCCGCGAACCGGTCAGCGGCGCCGAGACTTCTTGCGAGCGGCGTCCGGCTTGGCTCGATTCTTCGGTCGGGCCTTTCCCGCGACGACGCCGTCGAAGGAGACCTCGCCGGCGAAGGCCGCCTGCGTGCGCCGCACGCAGTCGATCACCGTCATGTCGGACGGCATCGCGAGCATCATGCCGACTTCGATGATCGCCCAACCTCCGGCGAGGGCCTCCCGATGCACCTCGGCGAGGTGCTCGATCCGGTAGTCGCGCACCCGCATCGACCCGAACCGCTTCACCACGCCATCGTTGTAGCGCAGCCGCGAGGCGACCGGACGCTCCGCACTGTCGGTCACCCGGTAGTAGGGCTCCCACGCCGTCATCCACTCCGAGACCGTGCGAACCTCCCATGCCGGATCGACGATCGAGCGGGCGATCGGCCCCGCGGCGTTGCCGAGCACCGCATCGTCGACCGCGCTTGGTGTGCACATCAGGCGCCGCCCGATCCGCACCGCTTGCAGACGCCCGTCGGCGAGATATCGACGCAAGGTGCGCACCGACAGCCCGACCCGCTCGGCCGCCTGATCGATGGTGAGCAGGGACTGCCCGGACAAGGGATGATCCGCCGCCGTCATGGCTTGTTCCGCTCCGGAAGTCCCGCGAATGAATCCGCCACCCGAACCCGCGTGTATCGGGCGACGCGGTCTGGGGAATCTACCCTCCTGATCGCCGCCTTCGATCTCACGATGCATCAAGCACGCGAGATGGGGAGAACACCGCAGGCGAATCCCAGATCCATCTCTCGCCAATCGATCGACCGTGCGATCACGAGCCGACCAATCCGAGCCCTCGCACGACCTGCTTGTGCGCACCCCGTCGGGCCTCTTCTGCCCCGAGGGCGGGTTCCACATCGATCCGTGGGAGCCCGTCGAGTCGGCGGTGATCACCCACGCCCACGCGGATCACGCTCGCCTTGGAAGCCGTCGTTATCTCGTGTCCCAGGAAGGAGTAGCCGTCGCGCGGGTCCGCCTGCCGGGAGCCGAGATCGACAGCCTTCCCTACGGCGAAGTCCGACGGATCGGCGAGGTCGACGTCAGCCTGCATCCGGCCGGCCACGTGCTCGGCTCGGCGCAGATCCGGATCGAACGGGATGGCGAGGTATGGGTCGTGAGCGGCGACTACAAACTCGACCGCGATCCGACCTGCCGCGGCTTCGAGCCGATCGCCTGCCACCGCTTCATCAGCGAGAGCACCTTCGGCCTGCCGGTCTATCGCTGGCCCGACCCGGACCGCGAGCTCGAGCGATTGCGATCGTGGAGGCGGCGATGTCGCGAGGAGGGCCGTTTCGCGGTGTTGGCCACCTACGCCCTCGGCAAGGCGCAGCGCGTGCTGGCCTCCCTCGAGGCCGACGACGAACCCATCCTCGCCCACGGCGCGATCCGCCCGTTGATCGAGGCGTATCGAGCTTCCGGCGTGGCGCTTCCCGAGGTCCTTCCCGCCACCCGAGAGCTCGCGAACCTGCATCGCGGCCGCGGCTTGGTGCTGGCGCCGCCGAGCGCCGTCGATGCGGCGTGGATCCGGGCCTTCACGCCGGCTTCGATCGCCGCGGCCTCGGGATGGATGCTGGTCCGCGGCATCCGCCGGCGTCGCCGCGTGGACGAGGCGTTCGTCCTCAGCGACCACGCGGACTGGCCGGGGCTCCTCTCCGCGATCGATGCGACCGGCTGCGAAGCGGTGACGCTCACCCACGGCTTCGCAGCGCCGCTCGCGGCGCATCTTCGCGCGAAGGGCCTCGACGCCAGCACCGTGTCGACCCGGTTCGGCGACGACGTGGACTCCGGCGAGGCGATCGTGGACGCCGAGTCGCAGCACAACCAGCGCAACCCGGAAGACCGGCTCTTCGGCGACGAGGCCTTGCCGTGAGCGTGCGGGAGATGGCGGCCCTCGTGCGCGAACTGCCGTCGATCGCATCGACCGGCGAGCGCACCAGGCGCCTCGCGACCCACTTCGATCGCTCCGACGATGCCTCCGCCGCGTGGGCGTTGTGGTTCCTGCTGGGAAACCGTCGTCGCCGCTCGATCTCCGCCGCGACGCTTCGCTCGTGGGTCGCCGCGCGAGCAGGCATCTCCGAGGAACTCGCAGCGCTCTGCCACGATCACGTCGGCGATCTCGCGGAGACGCTCGCCCTGCTGCTTCCCGATCCACCCGTCGATCCGCCGGATCTGCCCCTCGCCACGCTCGTCGCCGAAGGCGTCGAACCGCTTGCCGCAGCGGGCCGCGAGGAGCAGGCTCGCATCGTGGCGGGATTCTGGGATCGGCTCGATCGCGACGGCTCGTTCCTCTACCACAAGGTGATCACCGGCGCGTTTCGCATCGGGGTCGCGAAGGGACTGGCGGTGCGGGCCGCGGCCGCATCGCTCGGCGTGGATGTCGCGGTGCTCGAAGAACGCCTGATGGGTGGGTTCGAACCGAGCGCCGACGCATGGCGGTCGCTTCGCCTGCCGCCCGACGAGTCCGAGGCCCTGCTGCAGCCCCGGCCGTTCCAGTTGGCCCACGCGGTGCCAGCAGGCTTCGCCGATGAGGCGTCCCCCGCCGTCGAATCGGCCTCGCTCGAGGAGGCCGCCTTCGATCTCGGGCCGATCGACGCCTGGCTCGTCGAGTGGAAGTGGGATGGCGTGCGGGCCCAACTCTTGAGACGAGGCGATCCGACGATCGCGAGCCGCGGAGAAGGTCGTCTCGACGGGTCCTTCCCGGAGGTGATCGAGGCGGCGCGGGCCCTGCCTCGCGGATGCGTGCTCGACGGCGAAGTCGTCCTCTGGCAGAGCGATCGCCCGGCGCCCTTCGCCTCGCTGCAGCGACGGCTCGGCGTCTCATCGCACATCCGCGGGCTCTTCGACGAGGAGCACGCGGTGATGTTCGCGTTCGATCTCCTCGAACTCGACGGCGCGGACCTTCGAGCGTTGCCCTTGCGCGAGCGACGCTCGAAGCTCGAAGCGCTGCTTGGCGCACTGCCTGCGGAAGGCGCGATCCGGATCTCGCCGCGGCAGGAGGCGGCGACGTGGGAGGCGGCGAACCAGCTGCGCCTTGCCGCCTCGAACCGGGGCGTCGAAGGCCTCATGCTCAAGCGTCTTGAGGCGCCCTATGCGGGCGGGCGCCCCCGCGGGTCGTGGTGGAAGTGGAAGCTCGACCCCCGCCGCATCGACGCGGTGATCGTGGCCGCCCAATCGGGGCATGGGCGACGCGCCGGCCTGCTGAGCGACTACACGCTCGCGCTGCGGGACGGTGATGGATTCACGACCATCGCGAAGGCGTACTCGGGCCTGGCCGAATCGGAGATCCGCGAACTGGATCGCCTGCTGCGGCAGTCGATCGTGGCGAAGCGCGGACCGGTGCGGGTCGTCGAGCCGTCGGTGGTCCTCGAGATCGCCTTCGAGGGGCTTCGCGAGTCGCCGCGGCACCGATCCGGGCTCGCGCTGCGCTTCCCGCGGATCGCACGATGGCGACGCGACAAGTCGCCCGCCGACGCGGACACCCTCGCATCGCTTCGGGCGATGCTCCGCGATCGCGAGGTGCCGAAGCCTCCCTTGGGCGAAGGGCGAGGGTAGAAAAACAGCGGTCGCTTCCGAAGAAGCGACCGCCGCGGAGAGATGAGCAATGGTCGTTCGGGCCGCCGAAACGTACCGGCGTCCGACGTCCCGCGCCAAGACCGGGCTGGCGTCTTGGGCGCGAATCGGACCAGTAGGCCCGTTGGTTCGGCCGATCAGCGACGCCGGCGGCTGCCGACGAGGCCTGCGATCGCGAGGATCGCCGCCGCGCCGGGAGCCGGAATCACCTGGTTGAAGCCCTGGATCCAAGCATCGCCGACGTCCGCGCCGGTCAGGTTGGAGCTCGCCAGTCCGAGGTCGAGCAGCGCCTGCGCGAAGGAGGCCGAGACGAGCAGGTCCGCGGTCGCGTCGAAGGTGAGGTCGCTCGGAGACGCCGAGGTGATGCCCAGATCGAAGAGCGTGCCGAGACCGCCGAAGGTGTCGTTCACCACGAAGCCGCCGTCGCCGAGCGTGATCTCGAAGTTGCCGACGGTGATCACGTCGTTGAAGGTGATGGTGCCGCGGTGGTTGATCGACCCGTTGACGGTTCCGAAGAAGTCGTTGGTGTCGTAGTTGAAGGTGGTCGGGAAGACCGACGAGGTCGGCGGGGTGATCACGAAGGCGACCGACCCGTCACCGAGATTGCCCGGGGCGATCACGCCATCGCTGATGCCGGTGAGGTTGAGGTTCGCCGCCGCGGCGAGGAGTTCGAGGTCGAGCAGCACGTTGGTCTGCCCGCCGACGGTGCCGACGAGGTCGGCGGACGCGACGGAAGCGGCCGTCATCGCGACAGCCACCGCGCCGAGGATGGTGGATCTCATGGGTTCCCTTTCCCTTTCCGAGTTGAACCAAGAGGCGGCGGACTCCGCGTCCACCGCTCGCCCCCACTCTACGCCACGATCGAGACTTGGATTCAGTCTGCGGCCGTCAAACGCCGGAGATTCTCGGTCGTTCCCATGCCAGCCGGCGATCGTTGGTCAATGGCCGTCGAAGGAAAGGATCTCTGGCGCATGTCCAATCGCCGCGACTTCCTTCGTGGACAGGGCTTGCGCTCGTGGCGCAACCCGCACAGATCGAACCATGGCGTCGCCGAGTCGGCACCTCGCACTGGTCGAGGCGAATGGGAAACGTACGGTTCGAGAGTTGCGTTCAACGCGACATCGATGCGGTTCTCCACCGCGACGCGTGGCGACGAGAGGGCTCCCGCCGCCGCGCGTCCAAATCCGGACCGACCCCGCCCAGGTCTGCCTCCCCGGGCGGGGTCGTCTTTTTTTGAGAAGAGGAGAAGAGGAGAAGGGAGAGAGGAGACGGACGTGGACGCTATTGGTGGGACGTTCGAGTTCCGCCGCGTGCAACGCGTCCAAACCAGTCGGCCTCCCATGGGTCCCGCACGTTCCCAAGGGACGCCTAGGACCCGTCCGCTCCATGCCCCGCGCGTAGCGAGCCACCAGCACGCGAAACTCACGCTTGGCCAGCCCCCCGACTCAATCCCAGGTCGCGAGCTCCGTCCCGTGCAGGATCGTGCGGAAGTTCTCCGCGAAGACGAAGTTCTCCTCGGGGAAACGCTGGCCGGATCGGTTCTGGTCGAGATGGCTGAAGACGAACTCGACCCTGCCAAGCGGCGTCCAGCCCGGCGCTGCGTGATCCCATCGTTCGATGATCCCGCCCGCCGCGGCGCCGGCGGCATCGGCGCGATCGACGGTTGCCGAATAGCGCACGCACTGCCCGGGCCGCACCTCGTCGTCGATCGACGCCGAGACGATCTTCGCGAGCACGACCTTCTCACGAAACCTGCTCAGCGAACCGACGAGGATGCCGGCGGTCTGCGCCATGCCCTCGAGAAGCAGGCTCGCCGGCATGACCGGATCGGACGGACCATGTTCATCGGCCGCGAAGTGGTCGTGCAGATGCTCCTCGGCGAGCGAGCAGTTCTTGACCGCGACGAGGCGCGTGCCCGGCTCGTACTCGACGACCTTGTCGATCCACATCCAGCGCATCGGACGCTCCGCGATCGAGTTCACGCGGCCTGCGCCGCGAGGACCGTCAGGCCGCGAGCTTGCGCTCGACGAAGTCCACGATGCTCTTCACGGTGAACAGTTCGGGAAGACGGCTCACCTGCGGGTCCGACTCGATCGCGGCGAAGTCGAGGTGCGGCATCTTCTCCTTGAGGGCCTCGAAGCCCCGCGGAGTGATGCGACCGTCCTGGACGAACTCCGGATCGTTCAGGAGGTTCTCCGAGAACAGCTCCCCCTGCGCGATCTTGAATGGCTTGTCGGGCGTGGAGAAGGCCTTCTCGAGACGGAAGACGATGTCGAGGAAGTCGATCGACTCCGCCTTGAGATCGCCCGTCAGGGTGGCCTCCATCGTGACCTCCTCGGGATCGACCCCAAGGGCCTCTTCCAGGACTTCCTGCACGTGCTTCGCGATCTCGTCTCGACCCATCGCCGTTGGTGCCTCGCTGGGGTTCATGAATCGCTCCGGGCGACGATCGACGCCGCCATCTGTCTTCGACGGCGGTGATCAGCCCGTCGCGGATTGCCTCGTCGGAACCGACTCGGTTCGCCGAGCCCGCATTGTAAAGCGTCCGGAGACCGCCGTCTCCGAGGTGCCGTCGGAGCGAATCACCGTGCCGGTGCCTCGGAAGGAGACCTCGCCGTCGCCCTGCTCGCGATCGACCACCACCTCGACCCGAAGGGACTCGCCGGGACGAACGAAGCTTCCGTACCGAAGGGCCCGCACCCCGCCGAGGACCATCCGGCCTCGTCCGCGGCCTTCGAGCAGCCGTCGAGCCGCCTGCACCATCGCCTCGACCATGAACACCCCGGGCAGCACCGGGAACCGGGGGAAGTGGTCGCCGAGGTACTCCTCCGCGGCGGTGACCGCCTTGACCGCGACGATCCGGTCGGCGGACTGCTCGAGCACCTGATCGATCAACTCGAATTTCATGGGCGGGCAGCGTAGCGAGTCGGGCCCAGCGGTCGCCGGCGATTCTCACCCGCCGCGACGGGCGAAACCGATCTACCTGCGATGGCTCGGGCAAAGTCCAAGACCGCGGCCCGCTCGCGGGCTGGGAGATCCTCGTCGCGTCGCTCCGCGGAATCCGCCGAGCCGCGTTCCCGCTGGTTGTCGCGATCGCTCTGGCTCGTCGCAGCCGGGGTCTGGCTCTATCTCGCCCTGGCGTTGGTGTGGTTCTCGCCAGGCGACGCCCCGAGCCACGCGGCGTCCCACCCGGCGAACCCGCCGGAGAACATCACCGGCATCGTCGGATCGACGGCCGCGTACTGGTTGCTCGTCTCCCTCGGCTCCGGCGCGTGGGTGCTGATGGGATTCGCCGCCGCGGCACTCGTCACCCTGGTCAAGGGGGATCGGATCGACCACCCCGTCGTGCGGACCTGCGGAGCGATCCTCGTCACGCTCGCGGTGGGTGGTCTTCATGCGCAGTGGATGCCCGAGGTGGGCTCGCTGCCCGGCGCCAAGGGTGGTCTCGTGCCGCTCTGGATCGTGGGCGAACTGCTGCCCCGGTTCGGCGCCGCCGGCACCTCGCTCGCGCTCCTGCTGCTCCTGCTGATCGGCGCGGTCGTGGCCGCGGAGCGGCTTGTGAGCCTCACCGGCACCCTCATCGCGCGAGGCTTCCGCAGCCTCGAGAGCCTTCGCGGCATTCGAATCTCGTTGCCGCGGATTCCCTGGCCTCGCCGACTCGCGGTGGCCGGCGGTGGCGAGATCGACGAGGAGGAAGAGCCGCGCCGTTCGCGACGCTGGCGACCTGTTGCCGAGGAGGCTGAAGAAGATGAAGAAGAGGAGGAAGAGGAAGAGGAAGAAGACCTCGACGAGGAATCCGCCGAAGCCGAGGAGCCGTCCGAGGCGGCTCGCGCCGCCCTCTCCGAGGAGGCGCTCCGCGAGAAGATCGCGAAGCTTCCCGTTCGAATCGCCTCCAGCCAGAAGGTCGTCGCCAAGGACGAGGACCTGCCGCGGCCGGAGAACTTCGAGGGCTACCAGTTCCCCGGGCTCGACCTGCTCGAGGATCCCGAGGACAACTTCTCGCAGCGCATGGAGGCGTTCGTCCGCGATCAGGCCCAGGCCCTCGAGACCGCTCTTCGCACCTTCCAGATCGACGCCGAGGTGACCGGCATCGAGAGCGGCCCGGTGGTCACGCTCTACTCGGTGCAGCTTGCGCCTGGCACGCGGGTCGCGAGGCTGCAGGCGATCGCGAGCGACGTCGCGCGAAGCCTGCAGGCGCAGAACATCCGGATCATCCCCAACATGGTCGGCAAGACCACGGTGGGGATCGAGGTGCCCAATCGCCAGAAGGAGAAGGTCCGCCTCAAGGAGCTCATGTCCGGCGGGCACGCCGAAGGCATGGCGCTTCCGATGTTCCTCGGCAAGGACGCCGCGGGCGAGCCGCTCGTGCTCGACCTCGCCCGCATGCCGCACATGCTGATCGCCGGCACCACCGGCAGCGGCAAGAGCGTGTGCATCAACACGATCATCATGGGCTGGCTCTACACGCGTCGGCCCGACGAGCTCAAGCTCGTGCTCGTCGACCCGAAGATGGTCGAGCTGAGCATGTTCGGCGACATCCCCCACCTGATGAGTCCGGTGGTGACGGAGATGGGCCGCGCTGCGGCGATCCTCGAGTGGGCCGTCGACAAGATGGAGGAGCGGTACGAACTGCTCAAGGAGGCGGGGGTCCGCGACATCGCGGGCTACAACACCCTCGGCGAGGAGGAGCTCGTCGAGCGGCTGCAGCCGGCGAACGATCTCGAGCGGGCCCGCATCCCCAAGCGGCTCCCGTACATGGTCTTCGTGATCGACGAACTCGCCGACCTCATGATGACCCATCGCGAGGTCGAGCACTCGATCGTCCGCATCGCCCAGAAGGCCCGCGCCGTCGGCATCCACCTGATCCTCGCCACGCAGCGGCCGCAGGCGAACGTCGTCACCGGCCTCATCAAGAGCAACATGCCCTGCCGCGTCGCCTTCAAGGTGGCCTCCGGCATGGACAGCCGGATCGTCCTCGACAGCAAGGGCGCAGAACTGCTCCTCGGCCAAGGCGACATGCTCGTGCTCACCCCGGCGGGCAGCGAACTCCGCCGCTGCCAGGGCACGCTCGTCGCCGACGGCGAGGCCCGCAAGGTCACGAAGTTCCTCAAGAACGTGGCCATGCCGACCTTCGAGCGAAGCCTCGTCCAGATCCGCGGCGACCGCTCCGCCTCGGGCGGCGGCGGTGGCGGCGAAGAGGGCGAAGGCGCTGCGTTCGAACGCGATCCGCTCTTCGAGAAGGCGGTCGAGATCATCATCGAGAGCGGTCGCGGCTCGGTCTCGCTCCTGCAGCGGCGGCTCGCGATCGGCTACGGGCGATCCTCGCGGCTGATCGATCAGATGGGGCTCGCCGGCATCCTCGGCGAGCACAAGGGCTCGGTCGCCCGCGAGGTCCTCATCACGCTCGAGGACTGGAAGCGGATGCGGGCGCTCGAGGAAGGCGGCGACGACGGCGAGCAGGACTCCGACCACGGGGTGCCCGCCGAGATGTCCGGCGAGTACCGGCAGTAGCCGATCGGCTCGAATCTGCGGCCCTTCGCGGCGGCCTACTTCTTGACCTGGTGTCGACGCGGTCGATCAGGTCGCCGCGAGGATCGGCGACCGAGGGTCCGTCGGGCAGAACCGAGCCCCCTTCCGCTAGCATTCCCGTCTTCCCCGCGGCTTCACGAGCGGCGGGAGCGAATCGACCGAGTCCCCAACGGCCCCGACGGGCCTTCGAAGGAATGGAACCGATCATGCGAACCACGATCCCGATGCTGCTCGCCGCCGCCATCGCCTCGACGAGCCTCGCGCAAGCTCCGGCGACACCGTCCGGCACCGCCACCTCCACGGCCTCCGCGGTCGGCAACCTGCAGAGCGAGATCGCGGCGCTCAACCTGATGACCGACGCGATCGGGCCGGCGACGAAGGACTCCGAGGCCCGCATCGCCCAGATGCAGGCGTTCATGGCCGCCAAGAACCTGACCACCGCCTACCGCTCCTTCACCCCGACCATCGATCACCCGCCGCTCACCTTCCAGCAGGCCTACGACGGCGCGCTGCAGCAGCAGGGTCTTCGGGGAATCCCGCAGGGCATGCCGACCGATCTCGATCAGCTCTCGACCGAGGCGCAGGCCACCACGACGCTCGTCCAGCAGTCGTGGGATCGCCTGAACCGGAACCTCGACACGATCGCTTCGATGACGGAGTTCCTCACCAACCAGGGCCAGATGGACGCCTACATGCAGTGGGCGCCGACCTATCAGAAGGAGCGGAAGCAGGCCGAGGCGGAGAAGATCGCCCAGCAGCGAGCCGCCGCCGATGCCGCCGCGCAGCAGCAGTCCGCGGCGCACGAGAAGGCCCTTCGCGAACTGCAGCAGCGATGGGACCAGATGCACTACGTCTCGACCGGCATCGACTACCACTACCAGTTCAGCCAGGGCGTCCCGCCCGGATCGCAGACCGGCGACACCCAGTTCTCGCAGGGCGTGCCGCCCGGATCGCAGATGGGCTACTACAACGGCTCCTACTACAACGGCTACGCCGATCCCTACTACGACATCTGGTGGGACAACACCCACCTGAACTTCTCGAACTGGGGCCCCGCGGGCGGCTGGACCAACGCGAACTCGTACTGGGGCAACACCTACCCCAACTACTCGAACGTCGACGTCGACAACTGGCGCCGCCACTTCCAGCCGTCGTATCGGCCGACCGGAAGCGCTCCGACGATGAGCGGCGGCGCTGCCGCGGCCGGCGGCATGCGCGGCCGCTGACGAGAAGAACCATCCCATCGCCATCGAACCGGGCCCGCCGAAATCGGTGGGCCCTTTTCGTCGGCTCCCGGCGCAGTCGATCGTCGTCGGCCCTACGTTTCGCACCCGCAGGACTGGGCGAACTACTCCCCGATGTCCTCCGCCCAGAGGTCGGGCTTCTCGCGCTGCAGCCGCTCCATGAGCTCGACGCAGCGAGGATCGTCGAGCACCGTCAGTTCGATCCCCTCCTTGCGCATCCACTCCTCGGCGCCCATGAAGGTCCGATGCTCGCCGATGACCACCCGAGGCACCTTGTAGAGGATCGCGGTGCCCGAGCACATCGGGCAGGGTGAAAGCGTCGAGACGAGCGTGAGGTCCTTCCAGTCGCGACGGCGTCCCGCGTGGCGGATGCAGGACATCTCCGCATGGGCCGTCGGATCGCCCGACT
>JBMTTG010000009.1:0-27998 GCA_049449095.1 Phycisphaerales bacterium
AAATAAAACGCCGCCGCGGCCGAGGCCGCGGCGACTTGGTTTCTCAGGGAACCGAGTCCGGGGACCGGATCGGATCAGCCGCGACGGCGGCGACCGGCGAGGCCGGCCAGACCCAGCAGGGCGAGGGCGCCCGGAGCCGGGACGTAGGCGATCTCGAAGGCCGGACCGCGACCCGCACCGTTGGCGTAGGCGAAGACCGCGGGGGTGCCGAGGCCCTGGTTGTAGCCCATGTTGAAGGCGAAGCTGAGCGCCTCGGCGGTGTCGATGCCGGCCTTCACGAAGCGGCCGACGAAGGTCCGCAGCGTGGTGGCATCGGCGCGGCCCTGGAGGGCCGGGGGATTGCTGGTGAACCAGCCCGCGTTGAGGGGCGGCCCCGGAGCCGTCGACGGCGAGAAGCGCGGGTCGAGGGCGGGGGTGTTGGTCGAGCCGATCGGTCCGCCGATGAGGACGAACGAATCGTTGTCGGGAACCAGGCCGAGGGCCGGAAGGTTCGCGGTCTGCTGAACGCTCCACGTGCCCGGCTGACCGCTCAGGGTGTTGAAGTCGTTGTGGTGGAACGCCGAGCCACCCATGTTGAAGATCTCGGTGTTGAACAGGTTCAGCACCGTGTCGGCGGAGTTGTCGAACTGGATGTAGATGTCGATGACGGCGTAGTCGGCACCCGACACATTGACCGCATACGAGTCGGCGTAGACACCGACGAACTCGGCCGAAGCCGCGGCACCCATGCCGAGGGCGGCGATCGCTCCCAGGGCAAACGTGGACTTGCTCATTTCCCTCTCCTATCTCGATTTGACCTTGAGAAACCTGCGATCAGCCTCCCTGGCTGACGCCCTCAAGTCCTCCGAGTGTGGAGTCCGGACCGGGGGAGGCAAACGCCGCATGCAGGGTTCTGCGATCGGAAGGTGCGACCGCAAGGTCGAGTGGCGATCAGGAGTTGGGATCGATTTCTTTATCGGGCGGCACCGGGCGTACTTGCGAAGCCTGAACCCGGCGGCGAGCTCGAGATGACCGATCTCGACCATGAAAAAACCACCGTCGCGTGAGCGACGGTGGCTTGAGAGAACTTCCGTGCGTCCTCGAGGAACGGTCTCGGATCAGCCGCGACGGCGGCGACCCGCGAGACCGGCGAGACCCAGAAGGGCGATCGCGCCGGGGGCGGGGACGTAGGCAACCATGGTGCTCGGTCCCGAACCCTGACCGTTGTCGTAGCCGAACTGAGCCGGCGTGCCGAGGCCCTGGTTGTAGCCGATGTTGGCGGCCCACATGAGGCTCTCAGCGGTGTCGATGCCAGCCTTCACGAAGCGGCCGACGAAGGTCCGCAGCGTGGTCGAATCAACGCGACCCTGCAGGGCGGTCGGGTTGCTGGTGAACCAGCCGGCGTTGGCCGGGGGCACCGCAGCGGTCGACGGCGAGAAGCTCGGGTCGAGGGCGGTGTTGTTGGCCGAGCCGTAGGTGCCGCCGATGAGAACGAACGAGTCGTTATCGGGGACCAGGCCGAGGGCCGGCAGGTTGGCGGTCTGCTGGACCGCCCAAGTGCCGGGCTGGCCGCTCAGCGTGTTGAAGTCGTTGTGATGGAACGCGCTGCCGTTCATGTTCGAGATCATCGAATTGAACACGTTCAGCACGGTGTCGGTGGTGCCATCGAACTGGGCGTACACGTCGATGACGGCGTAGTCGGCGCCGGCAACGTTGGTCGCGTAGCTGTCGAAGAACCAACCAACAAAGTCCGCCGACGCAGTGCCGGCAAGGCAGCAGGTACCCATCAGGCCCGCAGCCAGAGCTCCCTTCCTCAACATTATGAAATCTCCCTTTTCGAGGAGTGCCTGCAATCGACGCAGGACTCCCGTTCCCATGTTCCGGACGCACGGTGCTCCGGATCCCTCACCACGAAAGGTACTTCGGGGAATTACCGGGTCAAGCGGTTTCTCGGACATTTCCCTACCGGACCTGGTGTCAGCGTGTGTCACCCCAACGGCCGGCATCCTCCCGTCATCCAGCGGTGGACCGGGGATCGGAGTCGCAAGTCTATGTAGAGTCGCGTTTTCCGAGCGTGGCGGGGCCCTTGGGTGGCGGCCCGTATCCCTCGGAGGTCACCAACCCGAACGCCCTCACGCTCATCGGACCTGAATGAATTGGATGCGAAGTGCCCCCGGCGGTCGGCCGGACGCCGGTTCAGGCGATTCGGCCACGGAGGAGCAGCGGCTCGCTCGTTTCGATCTCGACTCGGCGAATCGATCCCAACATCGAGGCCCCTTCGGACTCCGAGACAACCGGAACCGTCACGATCAGGTCGCCGGGGGTTCGCCCGCAAGCCTGCCACGCGGTGGGCTCGGCCGGTTCGGGGAGTTCGATGGGCAGAGGTTGGCCGAGGCTCCGAAGTTCCACCGTCCCCGCCGGCGCGTGGTGCGACCTTGAACGTTGGGCCGGGGCGACCCGATCGAACAGCACCTCCACCGATCGTCCAACCCACCGCTCGTGGGCTCGGCGGCTCACATGGCTCTGCAGTTCGAGGAGGCGGTTGTTTCGGTACCGCTTGACCTCGTCGGGCACGTCGTCGGCGAGGCGGTCGAATGCGACGGTTCCCGGCCGCGGCGAGTACTTGAAGATGAAGTTGTTCTTGAACGGGACCCGTTCGAGGAGCCGCTCGGTCGCTTCGAAGTCCTCGTCGGTCTCGGTGGGGAAGCCCACGATGATGTCCCCGGCGATCGTCACATCCGGAAGCTTCGCGAGGGCCCGATCGACGGTCTCGAGGTACTCCGCCACGGTGTAGCCCCGATTCATCGCCTTCAGGATCCGATCCGAGCCCGATTGAGCCGGCATGTGCAGGTAGCGGCAGATCCTCGGACACGCCGCGAGCGTCTCCATGACGTCGTCGCCGAGATCCCGCGGGTAACTCGTGACGAACCGCAGTCGGCGGAGCCCCGGGACCTCGTCGTGAATGCGGCGAAGCAGCGTTGCGAAGGTCGTGACGCGATGCCCGGTGGGCGGCGGACTGCGAAAGGCCGAGAGTCCCGGGCCGACCTGGGGAGCCTCGACTCCGGAAACGGTGAGGGCGAGCCCGTGCGTGTAGCGGTAGTGGTTGACGGTCTGTCCGAGCAGGGTGATCTCGACGACCCCCCGGTCGACGAGATCACGGCACTCCTCGACGATCGAGTCCGGCGGTCGATGCACCTCCGCCCCGCGGGTGGCCGGCACCACGCAGTAGGTGCAGAACTTGTTGCAGCCGCGGGTGATCCGCACGTAGGCCGACCAGGGATGACGACTTCCGGCGGGGTCGAAGGACCTTGAGAGATCGAGTCCTTCGAGCCCGTCCTCGGCGGCCGCGAGCGTCGCCGTGCGGCGACTGGTGTTGCCCGACAGAGCCGCCCGCTCCGCCGCCGGGACCGGCTGGGAGGACGTCCTTCGGAGGTTGTCGAGAAGCAGCGGGAGCCGATCGAGCTGGCCCGGTCCGCACAGGAGATCGATCTGCGGGTTCCGACGCAGCAGTTCGAGGCCCTCTCGCTCCGCCATGCACCCCAGGAGGCCCAGCACCACCGCTCGACCTTCCTTCTTCTGGGCACCCACCACGCCGACCCGGCTTCGGACCTTCTGCTCGGCCTGGTCGCGCACCGAGCAGGTGTTGTAGAGCACGATCTCGGCGTCGTCCGCGTCGTCGGTGAAGCGGTAGCCCAGCGCCGACAGTTGGCCTCGAACGAGCTCGCTGTCGAGCTCGTTCATCTGGCAACCGAAGGTCTCGAGGTACACCCGCATGCGGAGGATCGTCCCTGACTACATCCAGCCGTTGCGACGGCTCAGGACCATGTAGACGCCGACGATGATCGCCAGCAGCAGCGCGACCCCGATCAGAGCGAAGATCTCTCCGGCGGACAGGTCCATGGTGGGCGGAGTCTACGGCGTGCGGCGCGTCTGCAGCGAGCGGCCGAGCGGCGGTTCGCCGCTTCACGCACGGTCAATCCTCGAACCGGTCGACAGCCGATATCTGCCCTGATGCAACTCCGTCCCGGCCATGGGGTGATTCTCGCGGTGCTGGCGCTGCTGCTCGTCGGCGTGGTGATGGTGAACTCGGTCTGGCTCGCGCGATCCGCGGGCGATTCGGCGGCGGCGCTCGCGGGCGAACCGGCGGCCGATCCCATCACCGCCGCAAGCCTTCTTTGGGGCCGGCCCACGCTCTACGCGATCTTCGCGATGGCGGCTCTCGCGCTCGGGGCGCTGGTGCCGATGCGTCTGCTCGAGGATCAAGACGGTCGTCCGAACGCCTGGCCGATCATGGCGGCTGGGGCGATCACCGCGATCCTGCTGGCGGCGGTCTACGTGCCGGGACTCGGACGCGAGGTCAACGGCGCCCATCGGTGGATCGAGATCGGGCCGCTCACGCTGCAGCCGAGCGAACTGGCCAAGTGGGCGATGCCGCTCTTCTTGGCGTGGTGGTGCGTACGGCCCGGCACCGACCTCTCGACGCTCCGCCGCGGCTTCCTTCCGGCGATCGCGGTGGTCTTCGCGGTCGGGGCGATCGTCGGGGTCGAGGATCTCGGCACGGCGGTCCTCATCGTCGGGGTCTCCGGCCTCGTGCTGCTGGCGGCAGGCGTCCGATGGCGGCACGTCCTCCTGCTCGTTCCCGTTGCCGCGGCGGCGGTGGTGGGCGCGATCGTCCAGAGTCCGTACCGGGTCAAGCGACTGCTCGCCTGGCAGGACCCCTTCGCCGATCCGCAAGGCATCGGCTACCACGTCATCCAGTCGCTGACGGCGATCTCGGGCGGCGGCTTGGCCGGGCGGGGTCTCGGGCAGGGGGTCCAGAAGTTCGGCTACCTCCCGGAAGGCACGACCGACTTCATCTTCGCGATCATCTGCGAGGAGCTTGGCCTTGCCGGCGCTGCGGTGGTGGTCGGTCTGATCGTCGGGCTCCTCTGGTGCGGGATCTCGATCATCGCGCCGCGTGGCGAAGGCGCCGCAACGCCGACGCGATTCCAGCGGCTGCTCGGCTTGGCGATCCTGCTGACGATCGGGCTGCAGGCCCTCATCAACGTGACGGTGGTGACGGGACTGGCTCCGACCAAGGGCATCGCGTTGCCGTTCGTCTCGAGCGGCGGCACCGGCTGGGTCCTGACCGCCTTCTCGGTGGGCCTGCTGCTCGCGATCGAGCGGGACGCAAGGCGGCGTGCCGAAGTGCAGGCGATCGGCGATCCGGCACGGCATGACGACTCGTGCCTTCCGCACGGCGCGGTCGCCTCGGTGCCCGCATGAGCGACGGCGTACGGGCCAGCCTCACCAGAGTCGTGTTCGCGGGCGGTGGGAGCGGCGGGCACCTGGCGCCGGCGCTGGCGATTCGAGAGCGCCTGCTCGAGATCGATCCGCGGATCGAGACGCTTCAGCTCTGCTCCGACCGTCCGGTGGATGCGGCGATGCTCGGCGATCACGGCGTCCCCTTCGAGCCGCTGCCTTCGGCGCCGCTGAGGCGATCCCTGTCGGGGCTGCGCGACTTCGTTCGCGGGCAGGCGAAGGCGATCGGGGCCGCCATCGCGGCGCTTCGGCGATTCGATCCCGAGGTCGTGGTGGCGGTCGGAGGCTTCGCGAGCGTGGCGGGCGTGATCGCCGCGAAGCGTCTCGGCGTGCCGGCGATCCTCTGCAACCTCGACGTGCATCCGGGGCGGGCGAATCGACTCGTGCGCCCGCTGTGCCGACGCACCGTCTCGAGCGTCCGGGTTCCCGATCGCCGCGGCTTCGACGAGGTGGTCGGGCCGTTTCTCCGAAGCGCCTCGCGGCCGCCCGGCGATCCGGCGAGCTGCCGGCGAATCCTCGGACTCGATCCGCATCGGCCGACCCTCCTGATCACCGGCGCGAGCCAAGGCGCGACGAGCCTCAATCGGCTGCCGATCGCCTGGCTGGCCCGCAACCCGTCCGTCCTGGCGGGCTGGCAGGTGCTCCATCTGACCGGAGGCGGCGATGCGCATCCGCTTCGAGAGGCCTACGCCGCCGCGGGTGTGCTCGCGAAGGTCGAACCGTTCCTGCATCCGATGGGAATCGCGTGGGGTGCCGCGAGCCTCGCAATCAGCCGCGCGGGCGCCAACTCGGTCGCGGAGATCCACGCCAACGCGGTGCCGTCGGTGCTCGTGCCGTATCCATTCCACCGCGATCGACACCAGTGGCTCAACGCGGCGCCGCTCGTCGAACTCGGCGGCGCGGTCGTCGTCGAGGACCGTCTCGAGCCCGAGGCCAACCTTGCCACGATCGCCGCGGCGGCCGAGCGGCTGCTTCACGATGCCCCGAGGCGTCTCGCCATGGCGAACGCGCTGCGCAAGACACCGCCGCGGGATGGCGCCGCGGCGGTGGCGAGGATGCTGATCGATCGGGCGTGGTGATCAGTCGATCGTCGGAAGCCACGCGGCGAGCAGGTCGACGCATGCCGCGAGATCGCCCTTGTCGATCATCTCGGTGACGGTGTGGATGTAGCGGGTGCCGCAGCACACGCCGACGGCGCGAGCGCCGCGGCCCGAGCGCTGGATCGCCGCGCCATCCTGGCCGCCGCGGGGCAGGATCGATCGCTGATGGGCGATGCGGTGCCGACGCGCGACCGCGCAGAGATCCTCGACGAGCCCGGCATCGGAGATCATCGAGGAGTCCTGGATCAGGATCGACGCGCCGTCGCCCTGGCGGCTCACCCGCTGATGGTCGGGGACGCCCGGCGTGTCGCAGGCGAGCGTGACGTCGAGCCCGACGCCGATGTCGGCGCCGACCGCGTTGGCGGCGGTCTGCGCCCCCCGAAGGCCGACCTCCTCCTGCACGGTGAAGGCGACGGTGATCTCCGCGGAGTGGCGGCCGCGAGCCTTGGTCTGGTGGAGCTTGCGGACCGCCTCGATCGCGCACCAGCAGGCGAAGCGGTTGTCGAGGGCCTTGGAGACGACCTTCTGCGGCATCTCGATGAACGGCTCGTCCATCACCACCGAGTCGCCGATCGAGACGCGCTTGGCGACCTCCTTGGGATCCATGCCGAGGTCGATGAAGAACTCCTCGACGCCCGGCACCTTGCTGCGCTCGGCGTCGGAGGAGATGTGGATCGGCTTGCCGCCGGGGTTCATGACGCCGGGCAGGTCGCCCTTCGCGGTGCAGACCTTCACGCGGCGCGAGAAGAGGTTTCGCGTGTCGAAGCCGCCGGCGGGGTTGAGCCAGAGACAGCCCTTCGCGTCGATGTCGCGAACGAAGAACCCGATCTCGTCCATGTGCGCGGCGAGCAGGACCTTGGTCGCACGGCCCTTGCGGGAGGCGGTCGGCTTCCGGGTCGCGATGAGCGAACCCATCGCATCGACCGTCACCTCGTCGAAGAGCCCCTTGATCTCCTTCTCGATGAGCTTGCGGACGCGATCCTCCCGGCCCGGGATGCCAGGGGTCTCGCAGAGGCGGCGAAGCAGGTCGATGTTCATGTCGCGAAGTCTCCGTGTCGCGGATTGGTGAGGGGCTGAAGGAAGAAGATCGCGATGCTAACGCGGCGTCGACGGCTCGGAAGGCCGCGAGCGATGCGTACCATCCCGCCCATGTCGAAGACGCCATCGCCCTCCGAGCCTGCTGCTCCGTCCGCGCGGGTCCGCCGGAGTCCTCTCCGCGACCGGATCGCGTCGTTCGTGGAGGCCGAGAGCGCCCGTCGTCGCGAGGCGGTGGCGGAGGCTCGCGGGAGCGAGGCGGCGACGCTCGCGACCGCATCGGTCGCCGACTACCTGCCGTACGGCCCCTCCGAATCGGATGCCCTCGAGTGCGAGATCCTCGCGAGCGCCGGTCCGATCGAGCTCGAGTACGCCGCGATTCGCAGCGGAGCCGGCGTCTTCGACGCGAATCATCAGGGCACGCTGGTGCTGCGGGGCCCCGATCGCCGCGACTTCCTCAATCGCATGGTCACCGCCGATCTCAAGGACTTTCCGGCGGGCCGCGCGGTCGAGGCGTTCTGGCTGAACCGCAAGGGGCGAATCGACGCGGATCTCCTGCTCGCGGAGTGCGGCGATCGCGTGGTGGCCGCGGTCGATCTGCACAGCGCCGCGTCCGCGGTGGAGTCGCTCGGCCGCTTCATCGTGGCCGAGGAGGTCGAACTCGCCGACGAGTCGGAGTCGCTGCACCATCTGTGGCTGCTCGGCCCCAAGGCCGGCGAGGTTCTGGCGGGACTCGCGGCCAAGCCGGCGCCCTCCGTCGGAGCGGCGGCGGAGATCTCGATCGCCGGCGCGGCATGCCTCGCGATCGGCGTCGACTGGATCGGTCCGACCGGCTTCGTGATCGTCGCGCCTCGCGATCGCGTGGGCGAAGTGTGGGACGCGCTGCTCGCGGCGGAACTTCGAGGTTCACGGCAACGAGTCCGCCCGATCGGCTGGCTTGCCTTCAACGTGGCGCGGATCGAGGCGGGCACGCCGCTCTTCAACGTCGACTTCGGTTCCGATGCGCTGCCGCACGAGACGGGCGTGCTCCAGCGCCGCGTCAGCTTCAAGAAGGGCTGCTATCTCGGGCAGGAAGTGGTGGCCCGCATGGAGTCGCTCGGCCAGCCCAAGCAGCGGCTCGTCGGCCTTCGCATGCGAGGCGACCTGCTGCCCGTCGCCGGCGGGCAAGTCTTCGCGATCGAGGACGGCTCGATGGGCGCGTGCGTCGGATCGGTGACGAGCAGCACGCCCAGCCCGCTTCTCGGCGCAGCGCCGATCGCGTTCGCGATGGTCCGATCCGCCCACGCGGCGCTCGGCACGGAGCTGCTCGTGAACGCCGAGGGCGAGCAGTCCCACGCGGAGGTCGTCCCGCTGCGCTTCGTGGATCCGGGCTTCGCGAATCCCGCTCCGGGGACCGCGTCGTGAACGGCGGACCGATCGGTCTCGGCGCGGGGGCGCGGGGCGAGTGGCTGCTCTTGGCAAGCGGTGAACCCATCGGCATCGGCGCCGCGTCGGGCGGCGAGTGGCTGCTCTTCGCGGGCGGCGCGGTGCTCACGGTCGGCTTGCTCGTCGGCACGATCGTCTTCGCGATCCTCATCCGGCGCGAGCACCGACGGGTCGAGCAGTCCGAGCGGGAGGACTCGTGAGCCACACCAGCAAGATCCGGATCTGCGAGATGGGGCCGCGGGACGGCCTGCAGAACGAGCCGGAACTGGTCTCGGTCGAAGCGAAGGTCGCGCTGGTCGAGGCGCTGGCCGATGCCGGCGTGCCGGAGATCGAGGTGGGCAGCTTCGTGAACCCGAAGCTGGTGCCGCGAATGGCCGACACCGCCGAGGTGTTCCGCCGCATCCGGCGCCTGGAGCGGACGACCTATTCCGCGCTGGTTCCGAACCTGCGAGGCGCCGAGGCGGCGATCGAGGCCCGCGCCGGGAAGCTCGCGGTCTTCACCTCCGCGAGCGAGTCCTTCTCGCGCCGCAACGTCAACGCCTCGATCGCGGAGACGCTCGAGCGGTTCGTGCCGGTCTTCGAGATCGCGCAAACGAGCGGGCTTCCGGTGCGGGCGTACCTGAGCTGCGCGTTCGGATGCCCCGACGAGGGGCCGATCGCGCCGCAGGTTGCGGCGAGGTGGTCCCGCGAACTGCTCGATCGCGGGGCGTCGGAGGTCGACGTCTCGGACACGATCGGCGTCGCGGTGCCGGTCGACGTGGAGCGCGTCCTCGAGGCGCTGGCCGAGCACGGCGTGCCGATCGAGGCGATCGCGATGCACTTTCACGACACCCGCGGCACCGCGGTCGCCAACGCGTGGACGGCGATGCGGCGAGGCGTCGGGATCCTCGACAGTTCCTGTGGTGGTCTCGGCGGGTGCCCGTTCGCGCCGGGCGCCACCGGAAACCTCGCGACGGAGGACCTGCTCTACCTGTGCGAACGGAGCGGCGTCGCGACCGGCATCGACTTCGAAGCGGTCATCGGCGCCGCCAAGGGCATCGGCGCGGCGCTCGGTCGCGCGTTGCCCTCACGTGCGTTGGCGGCCGCGATCGCGTCGCCGCCGTGCCGAGCCGGGAGTTCCCACGACCAGCCTTCGCGCGGTTCGCCGAGCTCGTAGAAGCCCTGCCGAAGCACCAGCGGGCAAAGCGACATCGATCGTCCCTCGACCACCGCCGCGTGCGGCCGGCGCGGGAACGCGAACGCGCCGGTGTTGACGACGAGACGGCTCCCGATCCGCCAGGCGCCGGGCATGTGGGAGTGCCCGACGAGCAGGAACTCCGAGTGCGGCGCGTGCTTGAGGCCGAAGTCGGCGACCAGCGCGGGATACTCGCGCCAGAAGAGCGCGATGCGAAGCAGCGCGAGCGGCCGTCCGAGCAGCCGCCAGGGCTTGCCGCTTCCGCGATCGGCGTGCCGCTGCGCCCACTCGGTGCTCGCCGCCTCGCGGCTCGCCGCGAGGACGCTCTCGAGGCGGCCGCGCTCCTGCGGAGGAATCGCCTCGAGATGGCGGATGAACGCCTCCTGCAGCGCCGAGGCCGCCGGGCTCCACGGCGCCACGCTCGGATGCACCGCATCGCCGTGGGTCAGGAAGACCGCGCCGTCGGCGAGCGTCGCCGATCGGCAAGGGGAGACGAGCGGGTCGTGGTTCCCCGCGATCAGCCGCAGATCGGCGCCGGATCGATCGGCTCGCTTCCGGAGCGACTCCAAGCCGCGCGCCGCGGCGTCTCGGTGAAGCGGGAGGTGCAGTTCCGCCACGTCGCCGTTCACGACGATCTCGTCGGCTCCGGCGAGGATCGGCGCGAGCATGCGCGGCAGCGTCACGCTTCCGCGGCCGAGGTGCAGATCCGAGATGACGATCGTGCGGCGTGCCATGCTCGGTTCACTTGCCCTCGAGATGCTCTCTCGCGCCGGGCCCGAAGGTGATGAGGTTCTTGCCGCTTCGCTTGGACTGCATCGCGAGCTGATCGGCGTGGGAGAGCAGCGACTTCGCGTCGAGCCCGTCCCAGGGATAGGTCGCGAGCCCCGCGGAGACCGAGACCGTGCCGGGCGCGTCGAGCCCGAGCTGCGGAAGCCGCATGCGGAAGACCTGCGACTGGAATCGCCGCACGATCTGATCGATCGAGTCCGGCGGCGAGGTCCCCGGATTGCGCGGACCATCGGGGTCGGAGAAGATCACCACGAACTCGTCGCCGCCGATGCGGAAGACGTGGTCGCCGCGACGGATCGTCGAGCGGAGCAGCTGCACCGTCTCGCGCAGGACCTCGTCGCCCGCCTCGTGGCCGAAGCGATCGTTGTAGGTCTTGAAGTTGTCGATGTCGAAGACCATCAAGGTCACCGGTCGACGCTGCGGCCGCGCCGCGGCGAGGGTCGCTGCGAGCACCGTCTCGAACGCCCGGCGGTTCCCCACGCCGGTGAGTTCATCCGTGGTCGCCTGACGGCCACGCTCCTCGTGACGCCGATCGAGTTCGAGCCACGTGGCAAGCCAGTCCGCCCAGGGCGCGAGTGCCGAAGCGGGCACGGTTCCGCTCGCGAGCCAGCCGAGCCGGGGAGCCTCCGACTCCGCGACGCGGACCTCGACCGCGGCGGCCTCCCGGCCACCCACCGGCGCGTCGGAAGCGAGGAAGCTCAGGTCGGCCGATCCGAGCCGCTGCCGCAGCAGCGACATCGCCAGTTCGGCGAGCCGGCCGCCGCCGGCGAGCACGCCGCGCACCAGATCGAGATCTCCAAGCGGCTCGCGGGGAACGGCGGGAAAGGTCTCGATCGCCGGCGGCTCGCTCGCTTCGGGGCGATTCGAGGCCGCGGACTCCACCCGCTCGAAGCGCCGGCGAGGTGCTTCCGCGGTCTCGAGGATCGAGGGTGTCGTGGCGACAGGCTCGGCGGCGACGGGCACGGACGGCGTTCCGGGTTCCGGCGACTCGCCTGAGGGAGCGTCCGGACTTGGTTCTTCGACCGGGAACCCGAGCGCCTTCAGGACGGAGTTCCGCAATCCAGGCGCGTCGGCCGAAATCTCGGTGAACCCCGCCGGCGCCGGGCCCTCGGTGGGATCGTTTCGCCACAGGAAGAGTTCGACGGAGGGATCGACCCGCTCGAAGCACTCCCGCACGAGGGCCGGGTCGCCCGCCAGTTCGCGCGACTCGAAGACCGCGGCGACCACCGGTTCCCGCGCGGTGGAGGCGACGATTCGAGCGAGCGCATCAAGTCGGTCGGGCGAGCGCTCGGCAGTCGGCCAATCGATCACGGAGCGATCGCCAGCGGTCTCGCCACTCACCAGAAGCACTCGTCCTCGGACACCGCGGGAGCGTCGCGTCATGACGATCCTCCCGTCGAGCGTGGCGAGTCATCGTCATCGTTGTCGTTCCCCAGGAGCATCCGGATCTCCTCGGCGCTCACCACGCGCGGCGAGGAAGTCGAGTCGGCGTCCTGCGGGGGGGGCGACGCCGGGGACGGCGAAGCGACCGAGCGAACCTTCGGAGGCGGGGGATCGAGTCGCAGGAATCGACCATCGATCGTGCGCCAGAGTTCCACGCTCGGCAGGTGCCGCTCGCACGCAAGCCTCAGCCGTTCGAGTTCGGGCCGGTCGTCGCCGAGCACCACCGCGAACCGCTCCGCGGGCCCGAGGCCCCAGGTGCCACGGTTCTTGGCGGCGAGTTCACGGCATCCCAGTTCGGCCAACGCGACCAGCGGATCGGGCTCGTGCACCACCTCGGCCGCCGCGATCGCCGTGCGGATCGCCGCATCGTCCGCTCGAGCGGCGACGTGGAAGGCGACAAGTCGCGAGGTCGGTGAAGGAGCCATGGGGCGATCGGGAAGCGAACGGTCGAGCGTCGGCAGGAATCCAGCCCTCGTCCCGAGGTCTGCTTCAGGAGGGATCGCGCGGCGTCTCGGCGGGGACGTCGTGCGCAAGGCGGCTCTTCGAGGCGGATTCCTTCCGCGACAGAATCATGCCCCCGGGGTCTCGCGGGGCGAGCGGAAGATCACGGATTCCGCGAAGGAACCTTCGCCTGCTCGACTCGCACGGAGACCGAGAACCGCTTCGCCGGTGCGACATCCTGCTCCCATGGACGGCGGTAGGCCGCCTCGACCGTGCCGGAGCCGACCCGAGCCTCGGTGAGGATCCAGCGCTGCTGCGTCACGCTGCCCGGCATGGCGTCGTTGCTTCGAACCGTGACCGGTTCCGCGGGCACCTGAAGCAGCCCCCGGGGCTCGACCTGCACCTCCCAGACGTAGCCGGTTCCCGAGGTCACCGGGAGTTCGAGGGTGAGCGAGCCGCCTTCGGCAAGCACCACGGACGTCCCGCTCTGGGATTCCCCGAGGGTCATCTCGTCGGCGGATCCGCCTCGGGGAGCGCCCGGGGCCGCGCAGCCGGTGGCGAAGAGCCCGAGCGAGGCGGCAAGAGTCGGGGCGAGAAGGGCAATCGATCTTGCGGCTGCCATTCGGAAGTCCTTTCTGATTGAGCGCGGTTGTGGATCTCGCCCTACGGGGGGATCCGGTTCGGATCGGGCCGAGCAGCAGGAGATCGGTCCGGATCGCCGTGACGACCGAAAGTCTGCGGTCGACCGGGCGGGGCGTGGGGACGGGACCCGGGATGCCCCGAGGCCACGAAGCACGCGAGCAAGCCGTCGCCATTGGCGGCGGCTCTCGCTATCCTCTCCCGATTCGACCCCGTCGCGGCCGCTCCGAAGGGCGGTCCATCGAAGTTCAAGCCCAGGCGACATCCCACCATGAGCCAGTTCCAAAGCACCCCCACGATCCCCCAGACCGAGTCGGTCTCCGGCCGCAAGTACGTCGACTACAAGAACGTCGAGGAACTCCGCCGCCTGATGACCCCCAACGGGAAGATCTACAGCCGTCGTCGACTGCAGGCCTCGGCGTGGCAGCAGCGGCAGATCGCGGCGGCCATCAAGCGGGCCCGCTTCATGGCGCTCCTTCCCTACACCAGCGCCACGCTCTGATCCGGCCATCTCGTCGCGAATCCGCGGCGAGGCCTGGTCTCGGTCGAACCCTCGATCCCGTCGAAGTCGCCCGGCGCGGACCGCCTTGGTCCGTGCCGCGATCACATGGGGAGCACGCGTGGCTTGGCGCGACGCCGCGGCCAGAGCACGCGCCGGTCAGCGAGGGCTTCGGAACTTCGCCGCGATGCGACGCACGCCGCTGATCGCCGCCGAGAACCCGCGAACGATCGCAACGCGAACCATGCCGATCCGCTCGGCCACGGCGGCGAGCACCAGTTGCGTCCGGATGCGGCGCAGGCCGTCGTCGGCCGGCGCGATCCGCGCCGCCTTGCGCCACCACATCCACGCGACGCGAAGCCGGCCGGTCTCGAGTGCCGACAGGCTCAGGTTGTGCATGGCCGCGATCGAGCCGGGGTCGAGTCGCAGCAGGCGGCGGCTGACGGAGGCGCCTCGGTCGAGATCGCCTGCGGCGAAACAGGCGTAGGCCAACAGCCGCAGCGCTTCCGGATCCTGTCGCACGAACTCGCGGACATGGTCGAGCAGCTCGATCGCCCGCTTCGCATCGCTCGTGGAGCGTCCTTCGGCCGCATCGAGCACCAACTCCGCGGTTCGCAGGATCGCCGCCGCCGGCGGGCGTTCCATGGCGCGCAGACGGCGGGTCTGCTCGGCCAGATGCCGCCTTGCCTCGGGCCGGTGCCCGAGCCGACGGCGAACCTCGGCCAGATGCAGGTGGGCGTCCGGCCGGTCCGGCTCGAGTTGGATCGCCAACTCGAACTCCGACCGGGCCTGTTCGAGCCGCCCGGCCCGCAACGCCAGCTCTCCCAGGCGCCAGTGCGCCTCGGCGTTCGCCGGTTCCAGTTCGAGGACGCGGCGGAACTTCTCCGCAGCCTCGGGATGCCGCTTCAGATCCGCCAGAAGCGAGCCGTAGCTGAGCAGGGTGGCGATGTTGCCCGGATCGTCCCGCAGGTCCTGCAGATACATCTGCAGGGCGCGGTTGGGGCGCCCGGTCGCCGCGAGCACCGCGGCGAGACGCGATCGGACCCCGCCGATCGAGGGATCCTGCCGAAGCGCCTCGCGGAAGCACCAACCCGCGCGGTCGAGATTGCCTCGCTCGAGCAGGCTCTCGCCCATCGCCTTGAGGCAGTGGGGGTACTCCTCGAGCGACTGCTGGGCGAGGAAGTAGACCGTCTCCGCCTCGTCGTGCCGCCCCATCGCCGCGAGCATCTCGATGCGGCGGGCGTAGGCGCCCTCGTGGTCGGGCGCGATCTCGTTGGCTCGCTCGAAGTGGGTCAGCGCCTCGGCGTGGCGGGCAAGCCTCGCGGCGGCGCAGCCGGCGGCGATCGACGGCTCGCACTCCGATGGCAGCAGCGACGCCGCCATCTCGTAGCAGGCCAACGCATCCGCATCTCGGCCGGCGGCTTCGAGGGTGAGGCCGAGATTGAAGTGCCAGTCGCCCCGAGACGGGTCGTGGGAGATCGCCTTGCGGAACTCGACCTCGGCCTCCGACCAGCGGCCGCGGTGGTAGAGATCCACCGCGCGATCCACGTGGTCCTCAGCCGACTGCCACTCGTCCATCCAAGGCTCCGGGGACCCGCGTCACGAGGCGTGCGGAACGACCCACGAGGTCCAACCGCGTATCGAACGTCCTGCCCAACCGATCCCCGAAGGTCGACGCCCGCGGCATCCCGCATGGCTTCATCGACTTCGACTCGCCATCCGACCATCCGGGCGACGCGGTGTTCCTTCAGGGCTTCAGCGGAACGTCGAACAGAACCTAGCATTGAACGTCGCCTGCCCTTCCGCGGCAAGGGCGGGCCCGCTTCATCCGATGAACTTCACCAAGGATGGCTCCTCCGCCCGGGAGCCGTTCTCTCAGGAGTCGATCTCCGTTGCCCGAGCGTGCCACGCATCGCGACCTCCGCATCCCGCCACGAGGCGAGCCTCGGACGTGGATCGCCGCGCTCCTCGTGGCGGTCGTGGCGGGGGGCTTCGCCGGTTCGGCCGATGCCCAGGATTCGCCGCGGCCCGCGCCGGCTCCCGCCGCGATCGATCCGCAGGAGCTCTCGTTCCTTCGCTCGATCCTCGGCAATCCGACCAACGCCATCGAGACCCGTCGCCGCGCCGCGGCGAAGCTGCTGCGGCTCGCGTCTCCGGTCGGCGCCGCGACGGTGGTCTCGCTGCTTGACGCCACGAGCGGCGAGACGCGGGATGCGCTGGGCGCGGTCTTCCGCAACGCCGCGGCGGAGGATCCCGAGCTCGCCTCGGCGCTCGTCGGGTCGCTCGCCTACGCCGCCGCCGAGGATCGGCCCCGCCTCGCCGAGACGATCGTCTACACGGGCGTCGGGATCGATGCGATCGTCGTCGCGGTCGCCGTCGACCCCGCGAAGGCCGCCGACTTCCGCCGCGCCGCGATCGAGACGCTCGGTCGCCTTCCGTCGCGTCCCTCGGCCGAGGCGCTGCTGCTCGTCACCGACCCGGCCCGCAAGGAGCCGCCGGAGGTGCGCACCGCCGCCTTCCGTTCGCTCGAGGCGCTCGCGGGGCTTCCGCTCGGCGAGGACCACGCCGCCTGGCGAACCTGGTGGGAGCGCGATGGCGGCTTCGATTCGCTCGAACGCACCTGCGAGGAGCGGGCGGAGGCGCTGACGCTTCGACTCGCGCAGTCGGAACGCGATCGTGTGAGCGTCGACGAGCGCGCCGAGCGCACCGCGGCGAGGCTTCGATCGGCCTTGGCCGAACTGCTGCTCGGCATGGATCTCGCCGCGCGGCAGGAGCGGGTGCAGCGGCTGCTCGCCGATGAACTGCCCACGCTGCGGGGCTTCGCCGTCGAGCAGGTCGAGCGGATGCTCCGCAACGGCGATCGCATCGGCGAGGAGATGACCGCGACCCTTGCGACCCTGCTCGACGATCCGGTCGCGTCGCTTCGCGGCCGCGCCGCGAGGCTCTTGGCGAGCCTCGCGTGGCCTTCGATCGGCGAGGAGGTCGCGAAGCGCCTCGCACAGGAACAGGACGCCGCGACCGCGGTGATCGCCCTCGAGATCCTCGCGGAGCGTCCGGCGGAAGGCAGCATGCCGGCCTTGCTCGACCGGCTCGAAGTCGCCGAGACCGCGGAGAACGCCGCCCGCGCCGTCGCGAGGCTTCACGCCGCGGGGCTGGCACCGGTGGGCTGGCGGGAGCGTGCTGCGGCGATCTCCCGGCGTTCGCTCGCCGAGAGCGGGGCCCCGATCCCGGCGATGGCGAGGATCTTCGCGCTCGCCGGCGAAGAGTCCGACGCCGATGCGATCGAGGTGCTGCTCGACTCCCCCGACGCGCGGGTGCGTCGCGCCGTCGCGGAAGGCTGGGCTCGACGCGGCATCTTCGAACCGCTCGCCGTGCGATCCGCCGATCCGGCGATCTACGTGCCGCTCGCGGCGAGCCTCGTGGAACTCGACCCGACGCTCGCCGGACTGGAACGGATGCTCGGGCTCGCCCGTCCGGCCGAGAGCGCCGCGGAGTACGAGTCGGTCCTGCTCCGGTTCGTGAACGCGCTCCCGGTCTCGTCGCTGCTCGAGGCGGACGAGCGATTCGCCGACGCCTCGGTTCCGGCGGCGGTGCGGCTCGAGGCGCTCAAGCGGGTCGCCACGCCGGTCAACGGAACCGCGGTCCCGCGCGAGGTTCAGGAGGAGGCGATCGAGCGTCGCAGCGCGATCCTCCTCGGCCTCGGCCGCGCCGAGGAGGTCGCCGACCTGCTGGCGAACGAGCCGCTGCTGCCGGAGCAGCCGCTGTTCGGCATGCTCTTCGAAGCGAGGCTTCGGGCCGGGCGGTTCGATCGCGCGGCGTCCCAGCAGCCCGATCCCTCCGAGTGGATCGAGGTCATGGTCCGCATCGCGGCGGATCCATCGTCCGCCCCCGGAGCCGCCGCGATCGCCGAGGAGATCGCGCGGCGCTTCGGCGACTCGCTCGACGAGACGCAGCTCGCCGCGATCGCGACGCAGCGGTCCGCGGCCTCGCCGCCCGCCACGACGCCGGCTTCCGAGTCGGTGCCGGGCGAGATTCCCTCGTCGGAGTGATCCGCGGGCGGCCGCGCTTCGCGGGCTTGCCGGAGAGCCGTTGTCTCCAGCGGTTCCGATCGGCCTCGCCGATCGAACATCGCGCAAACTCGATGCGCAGACCGCCGTCGCCGCGTCGTTCGACGCGATGAACGCATCGATTCGGGATGTCGGGCATCGCGTCGAACGCGGTGAGCAGGAACTCGATCGTCGGCGGACTTGCGAACGCCGCCACTTCGTCGATCGACTCGGCGAGGCGTCGCTTGGCCTTCGCGGTCGGCCAGCCCCGATGGGCGAGCGCCGCGAGTTCCTCGAGATCCGCAAGCACCAGCGCCGCGGCGCCGAGTTCGCCGGGGATTCCGGCGAGCCCGGCACGGATCCACTCGCGCAGGCGTTCGCATGCGGCGCGAGCAGGCTCGATCGCCGCGCGGGCCTCTTCGAGTTCGAGGAGCCGCTCGGCAACCGACGGCGCTCGGCGCGTCGAGAGGGTGGCGATCGCCGGAGCGTTGCCGAGACGGCGAAGGAGATCCGCCGCCGCCGCGGGGTTGGCCGGATAGTCGGGCCGGGATCGCAGGACTTGCGGCACCTCGGCGGGATCGATCGCGGGCGGGCGATCGGAGAGCTCGCTGAGCGCAAGCCGGATCACGGCGTCGGCCTCCGCGCGACTCGACTGGCGAGCGAGCGCTCGAGACGCGATCGACGCGGGGTTCGCGCCGATCTCCTCGAGTCGCGGCACAAGCCAGGCCTTCAGCGAGGCCGGAGTCTCCGGACGGCCGCGAAGCGTGGCTCGTTCGGCGCGGCTCGCGAGGTCGCGAACGAGTCGATCGGCCCGTCGCGCCACGAGGCGATCCGCGGCCAGGTCGATCCCTGTCGCCGTCGGATCGGCAGCGTGCATGGGAGTGTCGACCAGCGCCGCGACAAGGCAGGCCGCGAGGACGCTCGCGCCGCAGCCCGGCCTGCGTCGCGGCCCGCCTGTGCGGCGCCATTCGGGTGCTCCGTTGAAGTTCGTTCGCCAACGGTTCCTGATGCTCATGGATCGAAGAGGTACCTCGGCCCCGGCGGCGGCTCCCGACATCCTGCTGAAACGCCGAGCGATCGCGGGTTGCTCGTAGCATTCCCGCCGCCCCGTGGACGCCTCCTCCGCCAACCTCGACCCGACGCTCGCTCGATTCCACCGGCAGATGCTGCTGCCGGGAATCGGCGTCGAAGGCCAGCGGCGGCTTCGCGACGCCAGCGTCGTCGTGATCGGCTGCGGCGCGCTCGGCTCCGTGGCGGCGGAGTTCCTGTTGCGGGCGGGGGTGGGGCGACTCGACCTCGTGGATCGCGACGTCGTCGAGGAGACGAACCTGCAGCGTCAGTTCCTCTACGACGAGAGGGATGCCGCGCGAGGCCGAGCGAAGGCCGAGGCGGCGCGGGACCGGCTTCGCGCGATCCGAAGCGCCGCGAGCGTGCGCGGATGGGTCGAGGATCTCGACGCCGAGGGCGTCCGGAGCCATCTCGCCGATGCGGATCTCGTGGTGGACGGACTCGACAACTTCGAGACGCGCTACCTCCTCAACGACGCCTGCGTCGAGGCGGGCATCCCGTACCTGTACGGGGGTGCCGTGGGCACGGTCGGGCTTGCGATGACGGTGCTGCCTCGCACCGTGACCGTCGGCGAGAGCCGCACCGGACGCCCGCGAGGGCTGCTGCACGATTCGTCGCGGGCGACGCCGTGCCTTCGCTGCATCTTCCCGGAGCCGCCGCCGCCTGGTGCGACGCCGACCTGCGACACCGCGGGCGTGCTCGGCACCGTCACCGCCATGATCGCCGCGCGGCAGGCGACCGAGGCGATCAAGCTGCTTGTCGGCGCGGTGGACGCCGTCGATCGCGGGCTCTGGTCGATCGATCCATGGCGCAACCGATTCGAGCGGGTCGCGATCGCCGACGCGCCCGATCCGGCGTGCCCGTGCTGCGGACTCGGCCGATTCGAGCATCTCGAGGGCGAACTTCGCAGCGAGACCACGGTGCTCTGCGGCCGCAACGCCGTGCAGGTGAAGCCGGCCCGCGGCGGTGCGATCGATCTCGATGCGCTGGCGGCGAGACTGTCGTCCCACGGCGTCTTCCGCCGCGAGGGCACGACGCTGCAAGGCATGTTCGATCGCGAGCGGTCGCCCGAGGGAGATCCGGTCGAACTCGCGGTCTTCTCCGACGGCCGCGCGATCGTGAAGGGCTCGCCCGAGCCGGAGTTCGCCCGGGCGATCTATGCTCGCTTCGTCGGAACCTGATCGAATCCTCGACGGGTCGAGCGGCGCCGCGGCGGCTGCCGTACCCTGCTCGGTTCCAAGTCCAAGCCTGCAACCCTCGAAGGAGAAGTGCCATGTCCGTGCACACCGCCCACGCCCTGTCCACCTCGATCGCGACGCCCGCCGAGCGCACGCTCGGATACGCCCACGCGTTGCTCGATCCGATTCCCGACGCGGTCTTCGCGCACCTCGCGCATCCGGAGATCAACCATCCGGCCTTCGTGGTCGGGCATCTCTCGCTCTACCTGAACGCGTGCCTCGATCTCCTCGGCCGCAGCGACCTCGCGATGCCGTTCCCCTTCGACGAGGCGACCTTCAAGGACGGCGCGCCGTGCGTGGAGCAGGACGGCCGCTACCCCGCGAAGGACGCGCTGCTGTCCTACTTCTTCGGGCACTTCGCGACGGTGCTCAAGGCGGTCGAAGAGACGCCCGCGGAACGCTTCGCGATGGAGAACCCGATGGAGGGCCGCATGAAGGAGTACTTCCCGACGATCGGCATCGCGGTCAACTTCCTGCTCAACAACCACGTGATGATGCACCTCGGCCAGATCAGCGCGTGGCGGCGGCTGATGGGTCTCGGATCCGCGATGTGACTTGGCGATGAGCGCTCGCCGCGCGATCCTCGCTCTCGACCAGGGGACCACGAGTTCCCGCGCCATCGTCCTCTCGGTCGAGCCGGAGTCGTTCGGCGAGCCGCTCGGCGAGGGCCGGCGAGACCTCGCGTGCCGCTTCCCGGAGCCGGGGCGTGTGGAACAAGATCCGTCGGAGATCTGGCGGACGCAGCGGGAGTGCGCCGAGGCGGCGCTCGCGGCGGCCAAGGGCTCCGCGGAAGTCCTCGGCATCGGCATCACCAACCAGCGCGAGACGGTGATGCTCTGGGATCGCGGCACCGGCGAGCCGATCGGGCCGGCGATCGTCTGGCAGGATCGACGCACCGCCGATCGCACCGACCGGATTCGAAGCGAGGGTCGCGAGGAGGCGATTCGTGCGAAGACGGGTCTCGTCTGCGATCCGTACTTCTCGGCGAGCAAGGTCGAGTGGCTGCTCGCCCACGTGTCCGAGGCGCGGCCGCGCGCCGCGCGCGGGGCACGCGCGATGGGCACCGTCGACACCTGGGTGCTCTGGAACCTCACCGAGGGACGAGTCCACGCCACCGATCCGTCCAATGCGAGCCGCACCCAGCTGTGGAACCTCGAAGCCGAGTCGTGGGACGACGAGCTGCTGGAACTCTTCCGCGTGCCGCGAGCGGTGCTCCCGACGGTCGTCGCATCCGCAGGCGAGTGCGGTCGATGCCGAGTGCTTGGCGGCGAGCTTCCGGTGCTCTCGATCGTGGGCGATCAGCAGGCGGCGCTGGCCGGACAACTCTGCAGCGAACCCGGCGAGTCGAAGACGACCTACGGCACCGGCTGCTTCCTGCTCGTCCAGTCGGGCGAGCGGCGCATCGCGAGCGACGCACGGCTGCTGACGACCGCGGCCTGGCGGATCGGCGAGTCGCCGACGCGATGGGCGCTCGAAGGCAGCGTGTTCATGGGCGGCGCGCTCATCCAATGGCTTCGCGACGGCCTCGGCGTGATCGCCGAGGCGCCGGAGGTGGGTCCGCTTGCGGCGAGCGTCGAGGACTCCGCGGGCGTGATGCTCGTGCCGTCGTTCACCGGGCTGGGGGCGCCGCACTGGGACCCGCGGGCGCGCGGCGCCGTGCTGGGCCTCACTCGGGGCGCGACGAGGGCGCATCTGGCGCGGGCCGCGCTCGAGGGGATCGCGCACCAGGTCGCCGACGTGATCGAGGCGGCGGATCGCGACCTCGAGGCGGCGGGCGTGCGTGCGGTCTCGCAGGTCCGCGCCGACGGCGGTGCGGCAGCGTGCGACGAACTGCTCCAGATCCAGGCGGACCTTCTCGGCGTGCCCGTGGAGCGGCCGGCGCAGCTCGAGACGACGGCGCTCGGCGCGGCGAGCCTCGCCGCGATCGCCGCCGGCGCTGCGCCGGATCTCGACGCGCTGCGGGCGAGCCGGAAGGTGGCGCATCGGTTCGAGCCTTCGCGCGACGACGCGTGGCGAAGGACCCAGCGGTCCAGGTGGGCCGAGGCGGTCGAGTTGGCGAAGCGGTGGGGCGACCGGTAGGGAACCTGATCGGCAAAGGAGCGGACGCGATGGACCGACGGACAGCGATCGAACGCATGGGGCAGGAGGAGTTCGAGGTGCTCGTCGTCGGCGGCGGCGCGACGGGGCTCGGCGTCGCGGTCGATGCGGCGTCGCGCGGCTACCGCACGGCGCTCGTCGAGGCGCACGACTTTGCCCAGGCGACCTCGAGCCGCAGCACCAAGCTCGTGCATGGCGGCGTGCGGTATCTCGAGCAGATGGACTTCGGCCTCGTGACCGAGGCGCTCCGCGAGCGGGGCATCCTCTATCGCAACGCCCCGCATCTCGTGCGCGACCTGCCCTTCGTCGTGCCGCGCTACAAGTGGTGGGAGGGGCCCTTCTACGGAATCGGGCTCAAGCTCTACGACGCCCTCGCGGGCAGCCTGAACCTTGCCCCGAGCCGGAGCCTCGGCCACGACGAGACCGTCGCGGCGATCCCGAACGTCGAGAGCGAGGGGCTGCTCGGCGGCATCGTCTACCACGACGGCCAGTTCGACGACGCCCGCATGGCGATCGCCCTCGCGCTCACCGCCCACGATCATGGTGCCGCGGTCGCCAACCGCGTCGAGGTCGTGGGGTTCGACAAGCGGGATGGGCAGATCGCGGGCGTTCGCGCGATCGATCGCGAGGACGGCCGCGAGTTCGCGATTCGCGCGAAGGTCGTCGTCAATGCGACGGGCATCTTCTCCGACACGGTGCGCCGTCTCGACGATCCGGCGTCGCCGCCGCAGGTGGAGCCGGCGCAGGGCGTGCATCTGGTGCTCGATCGAAGCTTCGCCCCGAGCGAGCACGCGATCATGGTGCCGCACACGGACGACGGGCGCGTGCTCTTCGTGATTCCCTGGCACGGATGCACGCTCGTCGGCACCACCGACACGCCGATGGAGCGGGCCGATCTCGAACCCCGGGCGCTTCCGGAGGAGATCGAGTTCATCCTGCGGAATGCCGCGCGGTATCTCGCGCGGGATCCGAAGCGGAGCGATGTGCGCAGCGTGTTCGCGGGGCAGCGGCCGCTCGTCCATCGCGGCGGGGCCCACGGGCCGACCAAGTCGCTCTCTCGAAGCCACGAGGTGATCGTCGCGCCCTCCGGGCTCGTGACGATCGTTGGAGGCAAGTGGACGACCTACCGCAAGATGGCCGAGGACGCGATGAGCCATGCGGTGGTCGTCGGCGGCCTGCCATCCAAGGTCTGCGTCACCGAATCGCTGCGAGTGCACGGAGCGCTCGATCGCGACGATCCGGCGCTGCCGACGGAGGATCCGCTTCGGACCTACGGGGCCGATGCCGCGGCGATCGTCGCGCTCTCCTCGGAGCGCGAGGGCCTTGGCGATCCGCTTCACCCGCATCTGCCCTACACGCTCGCGCAGATCGTCTGGGCATGTCGCCGCGAGATGGCTCTCTCGGTCGAGGATGCGCTCTCGCGGCGCACGCGATGCCTGCTGCTCGATGCCCGCGCCGCCTCGGAGGTCGCGCCGCGGGTGGCGGCGGCGATGGCGGCGGAACTCGGATGGGACGAGGCCCGCACGCAGCGGGAGATCGAGGCGTTTCAACGTCTCGCGCAGTCCTATCTCGCGCCCACCTGATCTCGTTCAGGGCGGCGAGAGGCCGAAGCCGGGCTTCGTCGAGACGAGGGCGAAGCGCCCTGCGAAGACGCGGCGGACCAGAGGGTTGGGCAGCCCCACGCGGCGCGCGAGATCGCGGACCTCGCGGATCGTGAAGCCCTTCGAGACGCTCGCCGCCGCATCGAACCGCACCGTCGGATGCCTTCCGATCGTGAGGAGGCGGATCGCGAGGGCGTTGAAGCGGCTCCGCACGAGGTCGTTCCAGAGGATCGACACCCGCGCGACCCGCGACATCGTGGCAAGCATGGTCATCACCTCGAGGTCCTCGAGGTGATGCAGGAACATCCCCGCATGCACGAGGTCGAACGAATCGACGCCGAAGTGCTCGACCGATCGGCGGGCGTCGAGCTCGACGATCGAGACCCTCGGCTCCGCGGCCGTCGCCTCATGGGCGAGCTCGAGCACTCCGCGGTGCATCTCGACGCCGACGCACTCGATCGAGAGCCCTCGCCGGTCGGCCCACGCGATCGCCGCAAGCGGAAGGTCCGCGACGCCGGTGCCGAGATCGAGCACTCGCAGCGGCCGATCCGTGGGCCACGCGGGCACGAGCCTCGCGAGTTCATGCTCGATCGCCGCGACGCCCCCGAGCCGCCGATTGACGACGCGGATGAACCGGAAGCTCTCCACGAGCTCCTCGCGTGCGACGAGGGGATCGTCGAGACGCTCCGGGACGACGACGCGGCGGGTGAGCATGATGGGTGACTGGTCGGTGGATTCGGCGGCGGGAGGCCTCCGTATCATCGCCTCCATGAGCCGACGATTCGCCGTTCCGGCGCTGCTTCTCGCCCTCGACCTGGGATTTTCCTCGATCGCCACCACGGCGTCGGCGCAGTCTGCGCCCGCCGGAGCTGCGGGAGCGCAGGACGCTCCGCGGATCGAGGCCAAGGCGGTGGATCCGCAGAGCCTTCCTTGGCCGATGCTGCTCGGCGCGAGGGTCGCGGCGCTCGAGCAGCGGCTGCCGGTCGTCGAGACGGTGGTGCTCGTGCCGGACGAGGCGACGTTTCTCGCGGAGATCGCCCGCTGGAGTCCGCGCGGCCGCTGGCCGGTGCTCTTCGAGGACGACCGCTACGCGCCGCTCTTCGTGAAGCGATTCGCGCCACGTCGCGTGTTCCGGCGCGAGTCGGTGGGCACGCTGCCCGCCGAGGCGCCGGCGAGGCTCGACCGAGCCCGCGAGAGCGTGATCCGCGCGGTGGGCGGCGATCCCGCACGGCAGACGTTGCAGCAGGTGTTCGAGGCGTCGGGGTTCCTTCCGCCGGGCATCGTGCTCACCGACTTCGGCGATCCGGCGTGGCCGGCGGCGGTGGCGCTCGCCGCCGGACGCGGGCAGGTGCTCGACGTGCTCGAAGGCGACTTCGGCTCGACGTCGCAGGCCCTCGATCCGGCAGGACTCGAGCGGCTCGATCGCGCGGTTCGCGCGGCGCTCGATCGCTCGGGCTACGAGTGGGGCGGCGTGCGCGACGCGATCGAGGCGATCACGATCTGCCGCACGCTGCCGGTCAAGGCCAAGGCGGCGCTTCCCGAGGGGCGTCGCGTCGAGATTCCGGTGCCCGGCCTCGACTCCAACCTCGATCTCGCGACGTCGGACTTCCTTGGACGCACCGACGCAGGCGAGCGCTTCGCGATCGTCGGGCAGATCTTCGGCGATCGCACTCGGAGCACCTACGCCGCGATGTGCGCGCTCTTCCTGCCACGCGAGCGGATCGAGCTCTTCAACACCTATGGCCGCGACGGCGACTGGGGCGTCTACGCGGTGTCGGAACTCGAGCCGATCCTCGAGGGGATCGGGTTCGAGGTGGAGACCGCCGAGGGCGAGGCGGCGGGACCGGCGGGTTGGCTTGCCCTCGGGGCAGGGACGGCGCCCGACGTGCTGGTGCTCAACAGTTCCGGCGAACCCGATCGCATGAGCCTCTCCGGCGGCGCGTCGGCGCAGGCGAGCGAGATTCCGCAGCTTCGAGCGCCGCTGGCGCTTCACATGATCCACAGCTTCTCGCTGGCTCGGCCCGACGATGCCGGCACGCTCGGCGGCGCGTGGCTCGACGCGGGGGTCTACGCCTATGTCGGCGCGGTGAGCGAACCGTTCCTCGCGTCGTTCATCCCGCCGCGGTACCTGCTCGAGCGGCTCGTCAATCGCACGCCGTTTCTCGCCGCTTCGCGGCAGTACGAAGGACCGTTCGTGCGGCCGTGGCGAGTGATGGCGTACGGCGATCCGTTGATGCTCGTGCTGCCGCCGCAGGCACAGCGACTTCCCCGGATTCCGCCGCCGGGTTCGGAGCTCGTTCCCGGCGAGGTGCTTCGCGAGTCGGTGAAGGAGCCGATGCGGGCTGCGGCGGGCGGCGATGTCGCGGCCGCGTCCGAAGCCATGCGCGAACTGCGGCTACTCGGCGAGTCGGCGATCGCGGCCAAACTCTGGACGGCGATCCGCGCGAAGCCCGGCGCGGCGGGGATCGCGCCCGAGGCGCTCGTGATCCTCTTCGAGCAGGACGACTTCCGAGGCTTTCTCGAGGCGTGGGAACTGGTGCCGAACCACAGCGCCGCGCAGGTCGAGATGCTGTGGCAGCTCGTCGGGCCGAGGCTCGGAGCGCTCTCGGAACCGGGGATCCTCACCACGCTGCAGGCGAACCTCCGCGGACCTCGTCGGTGGATCGATCTCGAGCGCCTGCTTCCGCACCTGAGCCGCGTGCTCGGTCCGGGCATCGCGAGGCGCATCGTGCAGCGGGAGCTCGACGAGACGACCGACGCCGGGTCGAAGCGCGAACTGCAGCGGATCCTCGCCTCGATGGGATCGTCTGGACTCGACGGCGGCGTCGACGCGACGCCAACCCAGCGCTGAGCCGGCGGGACTTCAGGGAGCGGTCGCGGGGATGGCTTCCTCGCCGAGGATCCTCGCGCGAAGACGGTCCGCGAGCGGCCTTGGATCGTCGGAGTCGAGGGCGTCTCCAAGCGAGGCGAACGCCGGCACGTCCTGCATCGCGCGGATGGCGGCGTCGGTCATCAGGACCAGGCCTTCGAAGGTCGGGTGCAGTCGATCCCGTTGGATGAGCGGAGCGCCGGGCGGCTCGCTCGATGCCGAGTCCTTGCCCGATTCGATCGGATCCTCGCGTGGTCCGCCCGTGCCGGGAGCGTTCGTCGGCGGTCCGCGATCCTCGAGGGCGATGCGGGTGCGTTCGGCGAGCGGAAAGATCCGCACGTGGGGCCGCGCCTCGGCCCAGGCGCGGAGCCGGGCGTTGAGGCGCTCGAGCGTCTCGACGCTTGGCACCTGCCATCGCGACAGCATGCGAGGATTCGCACCCCGCACGTCTGGAAGATCGCCCACGAGGATCGGCACCTCGATCGAGTCGAGCAGCGAGAGCCCGAACTCGAACAGGGCGTCGCGCTGCGACTCCTCGAAGATGCGGTCGCCCTTCGCGTCGAAGGCGCCGTAGGCGAACCAGAAGAGGAAGTCGATCGCGAGGATCGCGTCGGGAGCGCCTTCGGCGCAGCGACGCACGGCTTCCGGTCCGATCTCGAGCGGGCGGGTGAAGAACGACGCCGTCGACCAGTCCCGAACGACGACCGGTGGGGGATCCTCGATCGCGAGCACGAGGTCGCAGAGCCGCGTTCCGACGGCGCCGGGACCGTCGCCCCCGGGTCCGCCCACGAGCACGCCGAATCCAGCCGACGCGCTCGCGCCAAGGATGCCGATGGTGGGCCGGTTGGTCGGAGCCGTCTCGAATGGCGCATCCATCGCCGTCCCAGGCGATGCGGATAGGACGGCCGCCAAGAGCACGACCGTGGCGGCGCCGATCAAGACTTGGAGTCCCGTTCCGAGGGAAGGCTGCTCGAGGACTGCGGGCCGGCCAAGTCCTCGAAGGATGGAAGCGGCGGAAGCTCGAGTCCCTCAGGGAGCGGTGGAGGTGTTCGGCGAGAAGACACTCGAGTCACCTCGACCTGAGGTCGAGGCGGTCCATTGCTGGAGGTCGCCGGCTTGACCGACGGCGGCGGCGGTGGCGGCGCGGGCCGGGCGATCGGCGGCGGCGGCGGAGGCGTGGCGGGCCGGGCGATCGGCGGCGGCGGCGGCGGCGTCGCGGGCCGTGCGACCGGCGGCGGTGGTGGTGGCGGCGCG